>CALCEI010000125.1 GCA_937900575.1 uncultured Clostridia bacterium | reverse complement strand
GTTAGGGTTTGAAGTTAAAAAACCCATTGGTGTTCCATCAACAATTTGGTGGTACAAAAGTGAACTGTAATGACACAAAATTGTGGAAAGGGCAACAACAAGCAAAAGTATACGTTTTGCCTTTTCACTTTTAACAAATTTTTTACAAAGTATGCACCCAACAACAATAAGTGCAATCAAAATTAAATTAAAAACAACAAGTTTAACCATAAATTTCTCCCATATATGCAAATTATATCACAAAAAATTATTAATTTACAATTATTTTTTCATACCACAAATTATTGAATATAAATTTTTCCAACTTGTAGCAGTCAAAATTTCTTTTTTGTGATGCTTGTTGAATTTTGTTTGCATCATCACACACCTTATTCCGTTTTGTGCCATGTTTTTGCACTCATCAAACAAATCATCAACCATAACATCAATTTTAAGTTGTTTGCATTCGTCAGTTTTATCTTTACCTTTGGCAAAAACAAGATTGGTATAATTTATTTTGTGTTGCATAAGCCAAGTGCTTGTTGTTTGCTTTGCATTTTTATAATGTGGTGCAACTCGGTTTGTAACAATATAAATTTTGTGGCCTTGTTGCATCAATTTGTCAATAACTTTTTTGCAGTTATAACGTGGATGCAGGGTGGCGGAAAGATTTTCCATGTTTGAAGCATAGAAATCTTCAATTTCCTGTTTTGTCCAATCAAACATGCCGTGGCTTATGTATTCGGCATTTTTGTTGATTATTCCTGAATTGCGTTTTAATTTATCTTCTTTCAAAAATGCAGACAACAGGCCAAAATCAAAATTTGTTATAACATTGTCTAAATCTAAACCTATGTTCATAAAAACCTCATAAATAGATTAGCAAAAAATTAAAAAATTTTCCACTAATTTCAATAAGTTGAGTATTAAATTAAATTTTGTTGCCTTAAATTATAAATTGTTGTAACATAATACATAATAAAAGAAAGGGGTGGCATATGGTAAAAAAGAGAGTTAAAATGTTAAGTTTAATGTTAATTTTTGCCTTGCTTGTGCCATGTTGCATGCTGTTTACTGCATGTTGCGGAAAGGAAGAAAAAATGTATACAAATCCACAAAAAATTGCCGATTATCTTTATTCTATTGAATACACAAATTATAGGCAAGATGTAAATTTGGAAACAATAAAAAGAATTGAAGACGGAGTGGCTGCATCAGGTGCTTTTGGTTGTTCAAGTGTAAGGAACGGGAATTTTTATGGCAGAAATTTTGATTATACTTATAACGATATGCCTGAATTTGTTGTGCGTGTTAAAAAATCTGAAAATGTAAAACATGAATCCATTGGTGTTGCAGCGCACTTCAATTTAAGGGAAGGCAAAATGGGCAGTTATGATAAGGAATTGGAACTTATTCCAAACCTTACATTAGATGGCATAAATGATGCAGGTGTAATATGTTCTCACAACGTTGTAAAATGCAGTGATGGTGGTGAAGTTACGCACACAAATGAAGGCAAAGAAAAATTGCACATGTTGTTTATTCCAAGATACGTTTTGAACAATGCCGACACAGCCGAACAAGCAGTTGAAATGCTTAAAAACAATGTGGATATTTATGGTTCACTTAACAATGGCGAATATTATTTGCACGTTATGATTGCTGATGCAAACAAAACTTACATTGTTGAATTTGCAAATAACACCGTAATTTATAAAGAAGTTGCTGGCGATAAGCAGATTATGACAAATTATTATTTAAATTTACCTTCAACAGCAGCAAGCATAAATCAAAACACAGGGTATCCAGAGCATGCATCAGGTGTGGAAAGATATGACATTTTAAAAGAAAATTATGCCGAAGCAACAAGCGTGATCGGAATGCAAAACCTTATGCACAGAGTTATGTTTGGAAATGCTTGGGATAGGAACACCACAAGGCCGTGGTATTCTGAGTTGTTTACTCAAACCGAAGTTTACAACGGAGGCATACCAATAGATTTGGAGACGTTTAAAACACAAATGCGTGACACTGCAAATCAATACTGGGAAGCAAGAGAAAACGACATTAGAAGTCCAGAGAATCCAAGGTTTTGGCAAACTGTTCACAATTCAACTTATGATATGCACTCCAAAACCCTGCACGTGTTTGTACAAGAAGATTATGACCATTGCTATACTTTCAGTTTATAACAAAATATAGGCTTCAAGCCTATATTTTTTGTTTTTTATTGCACATAATGACAATTCGTTTTGACATACAAACAAAAGTTTTGTATAATAAAACTATGTTTGAAGAATGAAAGACAAGGATGAAAAATATATATATTTTATCAAATGTTGTTCAACTTGAAATTCCAAATTAGAGCAAGGTTTTTGTTTTTTTAGGAGGATATATGGACAAAAGTACATTACAAAGACGAGCTGATGAGTTAAGAAATGCTTTGCAGAAGCGATATATCGTAGGGGTAGGGCATTCTCTTGGA
>CALCEI010000124.1 GCA_937900575.1 uncultured Clostridia bacterium | reverse complement strand
TGCTACTTATGGACAAGTGGCAGAAATGGCAGGAAATAAAAAAATGAGTCGGGCAGTGGGAAATGCACTTCACAAAAATCCAGACCCTGATAAATAAGAACTATTATAATAAACATTAGTATTCTATAATGATATAACTAATATTAGTGATACTACAGTAAATAATTATTGTACCGGCCTTAGAGCTATAAATAGTAAATATAAAAATGGATTAAGAAAGAAATTGGATGATCGGATTTCATATCTTCTGGATAGAAAGCAAATCCTTCTGGTAATACTTCTTTGTGTCTTCGTTATTAATGATTCTGTGAATTGCCCGTACAATGTCAGAATCTCCAACTTTTTCCGAATGACCTGTAATCCGGTTAATAGAGCCGGGGCCAAAAGCATCAATGAATAATGCCTGGAAAGCACCAATAACATCATTCATCCAGTCAGCTTTGTAAGGAGTACCGTCAATGCCTTCATCAGTTGCAGCATCAACAGCTTTACCACCTGGATAATTCGGATCTGTATCGTCATAATAGTTTGAATAAGTACTATCAATTTTAATCATGACTTTTTCCTCCCTAAATATATTCAACGAACAAAATTGCCGTTGTATGTGCTGGTTTAACTTTCAGCACAATAAATTCAATAAATTCTTTCCACTTTTCTTCTACTTGCAACTCCGCATAGTGCAAGATATTTGTTTATTCTCATACTTATCCTTTGTTAAGCAACGTCCTCCCACATAATTTCTGCAATATGCAGTGTGTTGCTATCAATTAATTTATCAATTTTATTCATTGTATACAATTTTAACGTTTTAATCAAGCAATTATATAAATATACTTGAATTTGACCAACAGCCTCGCCTTCTGTTGCGTTATCCAAATCTATGCTATACTTTAGTTTTAGTTTGCCAAACTCGTTGTCTTTTAAAGGATAGTAAAAATCTTCATTTGTGTAAAGGTATAACTTACCATTTGTGTCATCAATAAAATATTCATTGTAAATTTCTTTGTTTTTATCCACTATTTTTGCGTAGTTATATTCATCATAAGCAGAATTTAACAACTGTGCACTTTCTTCAAACATTGGCCCACAATTAAGCACAACGCAAACTGCTTTAAAATCCTTTCTGTTGCATGCACTCACAAGACATCTTCCTGCATCTTTTGTATACCCTGTTTTTACACCACAACAACCTTCCAATGTGGAAAGTAATTTGTTTTTGTTTGTAAGATAACGTTTTTCGCTGGTATTTGTTGCTTGTATTGTGTAATGCTTTGTTGAAACAATTTGCTCAAAGGCAGGATTATTTAAAGCATATGCAGTTATAATTGCCAAATCGTAAGCAGTTGTATAATGGTCTGCATGATGCAAACCATGTGGATTTTTAAAATTGGAATTTTTTGCACCAACTTTTTTTGCAGTTTTGTTCATTAAATTTGCAAAACCTTCCACACTTCCACCAACATGAATTGCCAAAGCAGTTGCTGCATCATTTCCACTACGCAACATAAGACCATAAAGCAAATCTTTAACCGAAATTACTTCACCTTTTTTTAAATAAATTGACGTACCTTCAACGCCAATAGCCTTATCGTCAACCTTAATTTTTTCTTCCAAATTTGTGCAGTTATCAAGCACAGTTATTGCCGTAACCACTTTGGTTGTGGAAGCCATTTCAAGTTTTTTATCCTTGTTATGCTCGTACAAAACACGTTTGCTAACTGCATCAATAACACACATTCCTTTTGCAAGACTTGTTGTTGCGTAGGCATAACTTACTGTTTTTGGAAAAATTGCAACACTGCAAGCAACAATAAGCAACAATAGAACTGAAATTTTCTTAATCATTTTAACTTCTCCACAAAACTTTTAAGCACTTCTGTTGCATTTTTAATTAAGCCCATATAAGCAGTTGATTTGTCAGCATGAATAATTTTAAAAGTATCGTTTTTAACCACAAAAAAACCAATTGGCGAAACAGAAAATCCACCACCTGTTCCACCAGCCATAGGAAAATCTGCCGAGTTGCGTTTTGCGTTTAAATCGTTGTATTCTCCACCACCGGCAACAAACCCAACACTGACCTTGGAAATTGGAATAATAATGCTATCATCTGGCATTGTTATTGCTGACCCAACAACACAGTTTACGTCAATCATGCTTTTAATTTTATCAAGCGAAACATCAATCAAAGATTGCACCTTGCCATGCTTGTTTAATTTTACTTCTTCAAAATCTTTCATCAAAACTCCTTTTTAGGTCTATCTTTGGTGTAAATCCATGCAATAATTACGGAATAAATTGCATCAAAAATTGACATGCGTGATTCATTAATAACTTTTACGTTACAAATATCTTCATTATATTTTGGCTCAACATCCACAAAAATATGTGCCGATTTTTTGTTGTTTTTAATTTTGGAAAATACGCATTTTGTAACAACATCAATGTACCCACAACCAACGGCTGTAATATTTGCATCAAATATATAACCAAAATTTGAACTTAAACCAAGAGTTATAACCTGTTGCCTAAAATACATCTGGTTAATAAGGTTTAAAAAGAAAATTAAGTTTATGTTTTTTGCACTTAACTTTTCTTTTCTCTGCTTGTTTTTGTGATTAATGTATACATAGCCATTTTTTATTCTAACCTTGTATTCAAACACAATTTTGTTAAAAAAAATTATATGCACCACGGCTTTAAGTTTAAGTACGTTAACTTTTACGTCAACCCGAATAAACCATGGGTACACAACAATCACAATAACAATTAGCAACAGCAAAAAAAGAAGATGCCACATATTTGTAGCATCTGCTTAAATTGTTTCTTTATTCATCATCTGCTTGGTCTGATTCTTCAGTGGAATCATCGTCTTCTGCAGGGTGACTTGCTGGAACTTCACTTTCGCTATTATCTTCGTCTGGAATGCTAAATTCACGGTACAAAGATTCACCTTCGCTGTGTATTACACGGATTCTATCTAACAATTCGTTGTAATTTGGCAATTGCTCAATGGATTCCAATTCAAAACGTTTTAAGAAGGTTTCCGTTGTTCCAAAAAGCAAAGGTTTACCAATGGTATCCTTTCTGCCAACAACTTCAATAAGGTTGTTTGATGTTAAAAGTTGAATTGCATAATCACAATTAACTCCCCTAATGTTTTCAATTTCAACACGAGTAATTGGTTGTTTATAAGCAATTATGGCAACTGTTTCAAGGGCTGCACGTGTCAAACTGCGTTCTCTTATTGGGTTAAGAATATCAGAAATTTCTTCCACAATTTGTGGGTTGGAACACAACTGAACTTTGTTTTTATAAACCAAAATGTTAATGCCACTTTCAGCGTTATATTTTTCTTTAAGCGCATCAACACATTTTGCAAATTCTTTATCATTTAAGTCATATTTACGCTTAAATTCATCAATTTCAACACCTTCATTTTCCTTTATATATTGTGCAAGAGCTGCCTTCTTACCCTGTTTAATTGACTCAATACCAGCAAGTGCAACATCATCGTCAATAAAGTCGAGAAGCTCTTCAAGCTTATCTGCATCCTTTTTCCAACCCTCACCAATAAGAGTTGTGATAAATTCTGAAAGTTCTTTATTACATGACATTAACCATCTACGGAATGTTATGCCATTTGTCTTATTATTAAACTTTTCTGGATAAATATCATAAAAATGTTTGAGCTCAGTATCCTTAAGAATTTCTGTATGAAGTGCCGCAACACCATTAACTGAAATTCCATAATGAATATCAATATGAGCCATATGCACTCTATTATCCTTATCAATAATCT
>CALCEI010000123.1 GCA_937900575.1 uncultured Clostridia bacterium | reverse complement strand
TGTCCGCATATCCGGGCTTTGAAGCCGTGGCCGCACAGAACTTGACTATCGATGCGTTTCTGATATGGTCGTTCACATCTTTCGAGTTCCAGGCTTCACCGAAATACGTCTGCTTGAACATAACTCTTATTTAAAATTGCCTGTGCTATCTGTGAAAGTGAAATGTTATCATTTGAGCCTGTACACTTGTATGTATATTTAGACACACCTGAAAGGGTTGCAACAGCGTTTTGAAGCTCTGTAATTTCATCTGCAACGGTCATTATTCCTGTACCGTCAATTGACTTATAACAATTAACAATTATCTTTGTTCCAGCTACAAGAGAACCTTCAAAAGTAATTACATCATCACTTATTGAATGTCTGCTGTCTAAAATACCGTTGACATAAACTTCAACAAAGCAAGTATCAACGTCATACTGTGGAATGTTGAATTGTACCGTGCTTGTCTGTGCTGTAAGAACACTTGACCACTGATAACGCTTGAAAAGAGTAACACTTGAAAGTGTGTCTTTCTTTTCTGTAAACCATTGCATGAAACTATTGTCAAGGCTTGTGAAGAATGAATTGTCACCGCTGGTTGAATAAACCCAACCACAAAGTGAAGCGTCTGATCTAGTATCAGTTACCACAAGGCTTGTTGCATTTGTGTCAACGTAGATGTCAGCAAGAACAAGGTCATAAATTGTATCATTTCTTGTTGGTGCTGGTTTAACAGGTGAATTTGAAGCAACACCTTCAACATAAATAAGTGAAGTTCTTCTTTCTGTAATGTCCAGGTTTAAACGAAGCATTACACGGTCATACCTTTTGCCACCAACAGGTGGTGTTATAGCTGCAAAAGTAAGTGGACTATCATTTAAATAATAGTGACCGTCTATCCATGCACGACCAGGTGCAACCGATACAGACAAACCGCTTGCTGTAACTTGAAGGTCATCACCTGTGCTTCTTAAAACACCGTTTGAAATGACAACAGCAAGGTTATCACTATAATCATTTGCATTATAAGTTCGGTCATAGTCACCGCCACTTAACAAAGCATTAAAAAAGCCACTTTTTTCTGCCATTTTTATCACTCCTTACGCATAATTAACTTCAGCTGAATATCCGTTTTCGTCTTGCACTTCTGTTGTTTCAATTACACGGACATTTGCATAAATTCTAATTTGATTATTTTGAACCGTTACTATATCACCAAGTGCAAAGTCACGGTTAAGAACCCATTGACCATTTGCTGTGTTTATAGTGCCATTAAAGCTTTCAACTTGAATAAATTCAGCAAGTTTTGTTTTACCTTCTGCTTGAAGCAAGGCTCTATATTCTGCTGTTGTATATTCGTGTTCAACATCTTGATCATCTTTATATTTTTTGTTTATAGACGAAGCGTCAACCCACAATTCTTTTCTGTTTATGCCTTCTTGGTTGTCATTAACAACAGAATAGAACCGTTGCAACCCTTCACCTTCACCGCCAACCAAAGCAAAGTTTTTTTCATTGCTGTTGTCAGTCGAATATTCACTTTCAACCAGGTTGTCAAATTCCTCACTGAAAATAATAGGTTCATTACCGTCTGTATTGTCAACAGCTCTATTTACACCGTTGTAAACAACAAATTGAAGCTTATTATTTGCTTCATTTAAAATTAGCATTGAAGCAAGTTCATATTCTTTGATGGGAACATCGTTGTATTTTACCTGTATGGCTAACGGTGTCAGCAAAATGTACACAAGAAAAGAATTTTTAGAATTAATAAATAAAGAAAAAGATTATTCTACTAAATTTTCTAAGATAATATTAAA
>CALCEI010000122.1 GCA_937900575.1 uncultured Clostridia bacterium | reverse complement strand
TTAATGTGGAAAAGCACAAATCGATCAGTAAATTATGAAAAGTTTCGTGTTGACGATAATGCTTATACATCTGGTGATTATAAATGGACAGGAGGAATAAATACCAAACCAGATGCAGTTAGACCAGAGATAAAAGGTTTAAATGGGAAAAAATATTTGTGTAAATGGTTACCAGAAAATTCAAGCTACTTTGAAGACATTAATAAAAAATCTCCTTTATATCGATATCTTGTAATTAAAGTAGAATAAAAAGTGATCCCAAGCTTAGATTCGAGCGACCAAAAAGTGTACCCAAAAGTGTAGCAAAACATATTAAAATATGCAAAAATGAGCGATTTTCTTTGAATTAAGTTTTAATTATTAAATACGCTAAATCCTTTGATTTATCGCACAGAATACGCACAATTCAATGAATAGAGCATCATTAAAAAATAAAGCTCCTAAGGGTCAGTTGTGAGTTCGATTCTCGCAGGGGGCACCAAAGCACCACACCCGTGGTGTTTTTTATTATCAATAAAAATGTCAACAAAATTTGAATTTGGTATTGAAATGTTGAAGAAAGTGCGTTATAATACTAACACTATGACACTGGAAGAAGTAAGAACTGAATTAATTAAAGATTTTACATCAACAAAAAAGTTAGAACCAGATTTTGGTTTTGATAATCAGCATAAAGATGATGTCCTAAATCTTTTTTATCTGTTAATTAAAAAATTTAAGTTAAGCACAAATTTAGTTGATAAACTTTTTACTGAAAAAAGTTTGATGAATCTTGCAAAAACAAACAACTTTATAAATTCAATAAATAAAACAAAACATAAATATCATATTTCAACAAAGGATGGAGATTTTATTGTTTTTGACGCTCACAGGCTATATACAAACAAAAAAATTCCAGACTATGTAAAAGACGGACATTGCTATGAAAATGCGTGTTTGGACTGTAAATACCTTACAGAATTTCATAAAACAAGTGAAGCGATGGTGAACATAGGTTGGGTGCAATCTCCTTGTGAAGGAAGTACTCCTGCAATTCATGCAGTTTGTTCATTTAAAGCACCGGATAACTCCAGATATATTATAGATTATCACTTCAACATTGTTATGACAGAGGAATTTTACAAAAAGTTATTTAACTATCATAAATTGAACGAATTTGATTATACACAGTTAATGAAAATGTTAGATTTGCAAAAAAATATTAAGAATAATCCTGCTTTAAATTTACAAAAACACCAATGGCCATTTATATTAATGGCACCAACAGATTATACAAAATATGTAGATCAAGTTATAAGTGGAAAAAGGCAAGATGATTTTGAATTTGTTAACAGAGAGAATTACACAAATTATTTACAAAAGCAAAACAGCAAACAAGCAAATTGCAATGAAAAAGAGACATTAAATATACAAAATGAACAAAACAACATAAATTAGAAAAACAAGGGCAAAACCTTGTTTTTTGTATATATTTTTGCTTTAAACACCATAATAAAACTGAGGTGATTATGGAAAGCAAAGGTATTGTAAGACGAGTTGATGAATTGGGACGAATTGTGCTTCCACGTGAAATGCGCAAAAGTTTGAATATAAGAATTGGAAGCAAACTTGAAATTGGGATTGTTGATGCAAACAAAATCCTGCTTACAAAGTACAGTGAAGTTGTATCTCTTAAAGAATATGGTGATGCAGTGGCAACTGCAATTGGTGTAAGTGTTGAACATGACGTGCTTATTTCTGACATGGAAAAAATTGTTTCTTCTAATCGCAAAAAATACATTAACAAAGACTTAACCGAAGAAGTACAAGAACTAATATATAACAAAGAAATAACAATAAAAAAACAAGAAAACGATAGCGAAATGCTTAAATTTTTCCCCAACACAGAAAACGAGTATTGTTGCCAACTTATTGTACCAATAATAAAAGATGGCGATGCCATTGGGTCAATCATAATTTTGGCAACCGAAAACAGTTGCTTCGATGATGATGCAGTTAAAATTTGCAAGGCTTTTGCAAAGTATTTAAGCGGCCAATTAACTTAATAAACGACACAAATACGCAACAAAAAAACGGACATAAATTTGTCCGTTTTTTATTAACCTTCGCCCATTACGTATCTTACGGTTGGGTAAGCAACGATATCCACAAACAACCTTTCCATTGGGCCTGTAATGAAGAATACACGTCCACGAGGCGCTGTAACAATACCTTCTTGCTCCCTTGCGTTAATACCACCGGAAGATTTGTAAAGTTCCAACAAGTCGGCCATATCGTTTGGTGCCAATTGCAAAATCATTGAATATTGACACGCATTGATAATAGCAGCAGACCTACGTTGAATTTCTGGTGTGCCCAAGAAGTCTTTTATGTTTTGCGTAATAACAATTTGCATACCTTGGTATTTACGAATACGTTTTGCCATTTCTGCCATAAAGTTAAGCGCAACAGGTGCTTCTGGGTCAATGAACATGTGCGCTTCATCAACTGCAATAACAATTTGTCTGTTGATTTTTTCGCCTGTTCTTTGATAATATTGTTCGTTAAAACGTTTATTGTTAATAACTTCGTTGTTCAAATATTTGAATACCAACAACATTTGTGCGTTTGCCAATTTGTTGTTTTTACTTGCAAACAAGGTTTGGAAGTTAAACGTAATCAAATTTTCGTCTGTCAAAATTGATGTTGGGCCATTCCACAAATCGGAGTTACGTCCACCGGTTGCAAATTTTTGAATGTATGTTTCCAAAACAAGCAAGTTTTGACGATAATATTCATCTTTAACTTTTTTCAATTTTTCTTCAATGAGTTCAAACAAATCATCAAATATTGGATAATCTTCTGCTTTTAAATTTGCAATGTTGGTGTGTTCGTCAATACCTTTTCTGTGGTAAAGTTCAACAACCAAAGTGTTAAGCGTTTCAAAAGCATCTGAACTTATGCCTTCCAAAATTGCACGGAAGAATTGCTCCAAGAATTGCAAGTGTGTAAAGAATGTTTTGTTCTTTGCTCCACCCTTTGCAGCAATTTCATCAATGCTTGTATCTTCAACATCTTTTTCGTCAATGTTGGCATTGTCCAAATCTTCAAGCGCTGCCATAATGTGGAAAGGATTTAAGATACCGGAAGAGTTTGTACCAACGTCAATAACTTTTCCACCCAAATTCTTTGTCATAACTTCATATTCTTGTTCTGGGTCCAAGATGAACATTTTTGTTCTATCGGCAGCAAGGTTTGTTAAAATTGCCTTGGTTGCATAAGATTTACCAGAACCAGATTTACCAATAACCATCATGTTACTGTTAATACGACCCTTTTGAGAATCACGTGTGAAGTAATCCACAAATACAGGGTAACCACTTTCGGACGCATTGCCAATGTAGAAACCTGCTGGGTCTTGGAACACTGTATCCACCATTGGGAAGGAAGATGCAATTGTTGTTGAAGGCATGCTTCTATAGAACGCTGGCATTGTGTCAATTCTGTTTACACTTGAAGACACAAATGCATCAACTTGTCTGCCAAATAAATCGGAATACTTAAATCCGTATTGTTTAAGCACTGTACGAACTTCTTTTCTGTTTGCTTCTGGAACACGCATATGAATTGATACATCATAAAGTTGTTCGTTGTTTGTTTTTAAATCGTTAATAAGTGTTTGCAAACTTGAAATGTCTGCTTCTTTTTCAACAATTTCACTGGAACGGAAACTTCTGTCCAATTTGGATTCTTTTTCCATAATTGCACGGTCAATTGCCTTTTCGCCTTTATCCTTATCAACCGGCATAACATTCATAACAACACGTGCACCTGGTTGGTTATAAATTGTGTACCCCCAACCATTTCCCACACGCAATGGATAATCTGTAATAACCATTTGTTTATAAGGACGTTTGTCAATTTCCACACGGTTAATTTTAAAGTTAATAGCATCTGGCATAACCCAATCTTTAACCATTGAAGGTGCCAAACCGTCAATTTCAGATTCAGCGTAAACAGATTGATAATTAGATTTTAAGAAACTAATCAAATCATGTTCATGCAACACTTTTGATGTAATAGAATATTGTCCAGTGGACAAATCATTTGCAATACCAATTGCAGTATCTTCCAAACTTTCT
>CALCEI010000121.1 GCA_937900575.1 uncultured Clostridia bacterium | reverse complement strand
GCGAGCAATGAAAAGTTTAATATAAGTGCTAGTATTGGTATTTGCGACTTTAGCTTTATTTCAACAGACGAAAATGGAAACATTACATTTGAAGTTAACAACTTCAGCAAATTTGTTTTTGTTGTTACAAATGCAAACACAATGTCTGCTGGCACAATTGTTTTGATTGTTGTTTTAAGCATTGTTGGTGTAGCGTTGGTTGCACTGGCAATAACCCTTGTTGTTGTAAACAACAAAAAGAAAAAAGTAAAGCATAATGACTAAAAAAAACAGAGCACACATATAATTTTGTATGTGTGTTTTTTATTTAAGAAAAATAGAATTTTATGTAGTTTTTGATTGAATTAAAATTCTGTTTGTGTTAAAATTAAAAAGTTTTAAAAGGAGAATCTAATGCAAATAATTTTTAAAAAATTTAAAGCAAAAGATTGGGTTTTGACATGTTGCATTTTCTTGCTTACGCTTGTGCAAGTTTTCTTCACAATGGAAATTGTTGCATACATAAGCAAAATTACAACAGCCATTCAAGCAATCCCACTTAATGGTGTTGCACCTGTTTGGTGGTATGGCTTATACATGGTTATTGCTGCAATAATTATGGGTGCAGTGCAAGTGTTAATTCAATTTTTGGCAAGCAGAACTGCAAGTGCAGTTGCAACGCGTATGCGTCATGACCTTTACGAAAAGGTTAACACTATGGCATTATCTGATCTTAATGCATTTTCAACAGAATCTTTAATTACCAGAACAACCAATGATATTCAAAACATTCATTTGGCTTTGCTTACGGCATTAAGGACAATTTTTGTTGCACCAGTTACAATGATTTGGTCAATTATTTTGTTGTTACAATATGGCACAGCAGAATTATCAGCAGTTACAATAATTTGGCTTGTTTTGCTGGTTGCTGTGGTTGTAACTTTAATTATTCTTGTTGTTCCAAAATTTAAAGCAGTGCAACAACTTACAGACTCTTTGAACGTGGCATCAAGGGAAAACTTGACAGGTGTTAGAGTTGTTAGGGCATTTAATGCCGAAGATTATCAAGAGAAGAAATTCGGTGCGGTTAATAACATTTTAATGAAAACAGAAAAATTCTCTAATAGAGGTCTTGGCTTATTAATGCCTTTGATTCAAATTATTATTGGTTTACTCAATGTCTCCATCTATTTGTTTGGAGCAA
>CALCEI010000120.1 GCA_937900575.1 uncultured Clostridia bacterium | reverse complement strand
CACGCAGACAAACAAACGTTTGTGCACGTCATCAAAGAGAATTGACAGTTGCAATTAAACGTGCAAGAAACATTGCTTTATTACCATTTGATGGTGACTAAGAATAACAAAAAAGAGTTCGTTTTGAACTCTTTTTTTGTTTAAAATTATGTCAAAACAAAATATAAATCGTAAATATCTTGTCCACCTTCAATTTCGTAAACTTCAAAGTTAGGGAATTTGCCATGGATGTAAGTCAAGGTCAATTCCTTTTCTGCTTGGTCCATATCTTTGCCATAAATAAGCACACCAAAATCTTTGGTTTCTGGATGCAAGTTGTTAATAAGTTCATAAATTGTGCGAATTTTTGTTGGAGTGGAAGCCAGCATAGTTTTGCCACTTATTGCAACGTAATCGTCTTTTGTTACGTTAACATCCCCAATTTGAGTTGTGCGAATTGCACGTGTTATGGCTCCACTTTCTGCGGTTGTAACTGCTTCTGTTAAATTGTTTAAAATTTGTTCAACATCGTTGGAACTATAATCAAGTAAAGACAAAGCAACGTAACCATCACCAATGCTTCTGCTTTCCACAACATAAATTTGAGAAGATTTATACATTTCTTTTGCTTGGTTTGCCGTTAAAATTATATTGCTGTTGTTTGGAAGTACAAACACAATTTCTGCGTTGGTTTGTTCAAAAGCATTAATAAAGTCTTCAGTTGAAGGATTGTTTGTTTGTCCACCGTCAATAACAACATCTGCACCAAAGTTTTTAAATGTTTCAATAAGTCCAGCTCCAGAAGCAACAGTAACCAAACCAAAGCGTTTGCGTTCTGCTTTTGTTGCAACAACAGGTTGGAAGTTATTGCTTATTATTGCTTCGTTGTGTTGGAGAGTCATGTTTTCAATTTTAATTTTTAAAAACTCACCAAACTGTTGGCAATGTTCCAACAATTTATATGGCTCAAAAGTATGTACATGAATTTTTACAACGTAACCGGTTTGACTGGCCACAATAGAATCTCCAATTGTGTTTAAGAAAGCTTTAAGGTCTTCCAACTTAAACGCATCAACATCAGTTTTGCTTTTTGTAAGTTGCAA
>CALCEI010000119.1 GCA_937900575.1 uncultured Clostridia bacterium | reverse complement strand
ATATCTCGTATGCCCTTTCTTCCCCTGTCGCCAAAGAATAATCTTCGTCCCCTGGATTTTTTACATAGGTTTTTATTGTTGCTTCAAACAGCTTTGTATACTTCAAAGTTAAAACTGCATCTTCTGTAACTTCAAATTTAACTTTAACCTTCGTTGTACGATTATAATCATCCCTTGTAAGTGTTACTCCGCTTGTGCTGTCATTTACAGAAACTTCTGAAATGTCAATGTTGTCTTTTATTGTAAAAGTTTCTTCAAAAATATCTCCAAGGTGGTAAACTTGTGCTTCTGGCAAACTGCCTTCCACAACTGGTTCCAAAGCAGAAAAATCCACACTAAATTCAATATATTCACAAACTGGATTAATTTTTAAATCCTCTTCTGCGTTGATAATTGTAAATGTGCCTTGTTCCAAATCAATAAGATATTTGTAAGTTTCTTCGTCGTCATTTAAAACGTCAGCATCATAAAATTGACCGCTGCCCAATTCCCCAACATACCAACCAACAAGCTTATATGCTGGCTCTGTTGTTGTGGTAAGAACAATGTTTTTTGTGCCAAGAACAAACTTGCCATAACCAACAGTTGTTGCAACAACTTCTGTATGTAATTTTGTTTTTGTTTCGCCGTCTTCAATAACTCTAATATAACGGCTTTCAATTGGATCACTTTCCGCAGCGTAAGCATAATTGGAATTTAAAGGCATTGAAAACATAAGCGAACCAATCGCCAACGCCAATAATGATAAAACTCCAAATAATTTTTTCCTCATTATACCCCCACACAACTGTTACCAGCAATTGCACCATCTGCACATGCCGTAACAACTTGCTTTAAATTTTTGCTTGTTGCATCTCCACATGCAAACAAGTTTTTTACATTTGTCTGTTTGTTTTCATCAACCTTGATGTAACCATTTTCATCAGTTGTAACATCAAATTTAACAAAGTTGAAATTTGCTTCATAACCAATGGCAACAAATAAGCCATCAATTGACAATTCTTTTTTTGCACCCAAAGTGTCCACTTCAATGCCTGTAAGAATATCTTTGTGCAACAATTTTGTTACAACTGTTGAAGATAAAATTTCCACATTCTTTAACGCTTTAATTTTTTCAAAAGTTGCTTTGTTGCCTCTGTATCTTTCACTTCTGTTTATTAAGTAAACTTTTTTTGCCAATTTTGTTAAGTACATAACATCAGCAAAAGCAGTGTTTCCGCCACCCACAACTGCAACAACTTTATCTTTAAAGAAATTGCCATCACAACTTGCGCAGTAACTTACACCATGACCAGTCAGTTTTTCTTCGTCTAATAAATTAAGCCTTCTAACTTTGCTGCCACATGCAACAATAACTTTTTCTGCTTCAAACGTTTCACTTTTTGTTTTAACTTCAAAGACTTGTTCTGTTTTTGTTAAACTTTCCATTTTGCCATATTCAATTTGCACGCCACATGCTTTGGCCTGTTCTGCCATGTTGGATGTAAGATCAAAACCGGAAATGGATTTAAAACCAGGGTAGTTTGTAATTTCATAAGTCAAAGATGCTTGACCACCA
>CALCEI010000118.1 GCA_937900575.1 uncultured Clostridia bacterium | reverse complement strand
AATCTCGTGTTAATAAAGAAATTGAAGACGCATATGTTGAAGACAAGAAGGCTTCAAAAATTGTTGTTACAGATTTACAAAAATTAATAAATAAAATTGAACACAAATGTGGAACAAAATGTTTTAATGCTTTGGTTAATGAAGAAAAAGATAAAAGGGAAAAACAATTTAGACATTTGCAAGAGTTGGTGGCTAAATACCATGCAATCATTAACAACAGATACAAACAAAACAATGGCAAATTAAAATCAGTTTCAAGAGCCGAAATTGAAAACCTGGAACGTGAGATTTATGAAACAGAGTGTGATTTAAATGTGCCAACGGATATCAAAGCAGTTAAACATTGGTTGGAAGATAGAATAAAGGCAAAACAAAAAGAATTAAATGCCAAAAGGTTAAATCATTACAGGAACATCAAACAAACAGTAACACAAGTTGAACTTCCAAATTATATTTACAAATGTGCTAAACGTATATGCAAGAATAATGACAGGATTGAAGAGTTAAACAATGGTGAAAAACAACCAAAGTTGCTCCAAACAATTAACATGGCAAAGGTAAATGAATTGGAACTTGAGAATGCTGAAATAAAATTAAAATTGAAAGATAAACCTAACTTGATTGCAAAATTAACTGAAGAAATCAGTTCAAAAAGAATCTTTGATGAAAGACGTGATGTGGAAATAATCAAAGAAAATATCTTAGCCTTGGAAGAAAAAATTAAATATGTTTATGACATTATAGATGATTTTAAAAAATGTGCAAAACACAGGATTGGAAGTCTTAACAGCGTTTCTAATTGCGATTTATAATGTGACGTTAAAGTTGAAATGACAGTATTTGTTGTTTCAACTTTTTTGTTGCAAATTTAAACTATGTTTAAAAAGTTTAAAAAACATGCTTAAATTAAGGTGGTTTGTTTGACATAGATTTGACGTTTTGGTATAATTTTTATATGAATTTAACCAAAGCAGAAATTAAACAACTTAAAGATAAAAAGTTTAGGAAACAAAACAACCTTTTTATGGTTGAAGGTGAAAAATTTTGTTTTGATGTTTTGCATAGTGGTGTAAAAATTTTATACACAATCACATCAAACAAAAACTTAACAGAATTTCCAAACATTTGTGTTGTTAGCGAACAGGTTCTTTCTGGTTTAGCAAGCACAGTTACAAATCAAAACATAATCTGTGTGTGTGAATTTGTTAAACCAAACATTGAATCGGTTGGCAACTGTTTAATTTTGGATAATTTGCAAGACCCTGGAAATGTTGGCACACTTATCCGTTCTGCGTTGGCTTTTGGTTTTAAAGATATTTACTTGGTTGGTGGGGCAGATGCTTTTAGCGAAAAGGTAATCCGTTCTTCTGCTGGGTTGGTTCTTCAAACAAGAGTTCATGTTGTGGGGTTTGAAGAAATCTTAAACAACAAAACAAAAATTGCAAAACACTTTTATGTTGCCGATATGGACGGCGAAAACATAAATCAAACTCCTTTGCCGAAGGGTAGAGTTGCAGTTGTTGTTGGCAATGAAGGCAATGGTGTAAGTCAGGAATTCTTACGCCTTGCAGATAAAAAAATTTCAATTCCTATGCAACCTTGTGTGGAAAGTTTAAACGCAGGTGTTGCCGGTAGCATAATAATGCAAAAATTAAGTGAGGTAAAATAATATGTCAGGACATAGTAAATGGAACAATATTAAAGCAAGAAAAGGTAAATCAGACGCAGAGCGCAGTAAAATCTTTACAAAACTCGGCCGTGAAATTATGGTTGCTGTAAAAGAAGGTGGCGCCAATGTGGACGCAAACAGCAAACTTAAAATGGCGATTGCAAAAGCAAGGCAATTCAATATGCCAAATGATAGAATAAATGGCATAATTAAGAAAAACAGTGAAGTGGACAACAGCAATTTTGTTGAACAAACATATGAAGGTTACGGCATTGGTGGCGTGGCAGTGGTTGTTAAATGTTTTACAGATAACAAAAACCGTACAAGCAGTGATGTGCGTTATGCCTTTGAAAAATATGGTGGAAGTTTGGGCTCAACAGGTTGTGTTTCCTATATGTTTGATAACAAAGGCGTTGTTGTTGTAGAAAAAGGCGAAGGTTTTGATGCTGATTCTGCAATGATGCTTGCAATTGAACAAAATGCACTTGATTGTGAAGACGATGAAGTGTTTACAGTTTACACAGAGGCAAATGCAACTGCAGTTAATGATACTGTTGCGTCGTTTGAACAAAATGGTTACGTTATCCTTTCTTCTGGTGTTGAGTTGTTGCCACAAAATTACATTACATTAAACCCAGCACAAAAAGAGACGTTTGATAAAATGCTTGATAAATTAAACGAAAGTGATGATGTTATTGACGTTATTACAAATATAGAGGAAGAAGATGGAGAATAATGCGGTTTTGCTTGATATAATTCAAAGGCTTGGAGATGTCCGCAGTAAACTTTCAGCTTTGTATTCACTTTATAATTCTTCTTTGTTGGTGGCAGAAGAAAATAGGTCCAATCTTCCAATGTGCTATGAGCAGTTGATTGATAAGAAAAATGACTTATCCACAATTGCAAAAGCCATTGCAGAAGTTGAAAAGAAAGAAAGGCAAGATGCATACTTAAAGTATTGTGCAAAAATCAAGCACCTTAACGTTGAAGTTGAGGAAATTAACAAAACAGTAGACCATGTTTGCACAACTTATAGGATTGCCTTAAAGGATTGTGGCGCATTAAAAACACAATATCGCCACGAAGTTAGCGAACTTTGTAAAGCATTTAAAGTTGCATGTGTGGAAGGTACACCTGTAACAATCAAAAAAGGTTACAATCAACAAATTAAACTTATTAAGGCCATTTTGGAAAAAATTGAATGCCTTATTGCTGATTATAACGTTAAGAAAAACAATATGGAAAAAAACAGTGTATCCTTTGCAGAATTGTTCAGTAGCATAAACGTGCTTATAAACAACTTGCAAAGAGTTGCTGCGTAAAAAAGGGGGTTAGGTGTGAAAGTTTTAGGTATTGACCCAGGTTACAACATAATTGGTTATGGTGTGATTGAAACAGAAGGTTGCAAAGTTTTGGATTATGGTGTTATAACAACTCCAAAATCCATGAGTTTAAGTGGCCGTTTGCACACAATTTATAAGGCTGCTTGTGAATTGATGGAAACTTTTAAACCTGACCATGTTGCTTTGGAAGAGTTGTTTTATAACACAAACAACACAACTGCAATTCCGGTTGCAGAAGCACGTGGAGTGCTTATTGTGGCATGTAAACAATATATTGACAAGTTGTTTGAATATACGCCACTGCAAATTAAACAAGCATTAACAGGCAATGGCAGGGCAGAAAAGAAACAAGTGCAGTTTATGGTTAAAAATGTGCTTGGGCTTGCCTCAACACCAAAACCAGATGATGCTGCAGATGCCTTGGCAGTTGCAATTTGCCACATGCAAACAAACAGTGTTATGAGCGATAATTCCATTTAGTGAGGTTTTTATGATTAATTTTGTTCATGGTATTTTAAGAGATAAAGATTTGGATTCCGTCACCATCGAATGTAGTGGCGTGGGAATGCAAGTTTTTGTTACGAATTCTTGTCTTACCAATTTGCCAAACCTTGATGAAGAAGTTAAAATTTTTACCTATATGGTTGTGCGTGAAGACGAAATGACGTTGTATGGCTTTGCTTCTTCTGAAGAAAAGAAATTGTTTTTGGAACTTATTTCTGTTTCAGGAGTTGGCCCAAAAACTGCTTTGCAAATTCTTTCTTGCGAAAAAATGAGTGATATTATAAACAGCATTGTAAACGAAGATGTTTCTGTAATTGGCTCATGCAAAGGAATTGGCAAAAAGACTGCAGAACGCATTATTGTTGAACTTAAAGATAAAATTAAACCATTTGATTATATTTTGCCAACAGATACTTATGTATCACCTGCAAATCAAAGCATTGAAGATGCAGTTGTTGTGCTTACAAGTTTAGGCTTAAGCAAGACCGATGCAACGCGCATTGCACGTGATGTTGCCCAAGCAGGCGACACTGCAGAAGAAATTGTTGCAAAAGCCTTGCACAATATGGGCAAATAAGTTTTTAGGAGTGGAAATGGAAGAAAGAGATAGATTTATATCCAGCACAAAAACAATGAGTGATGTGGAAGTGGAAAACAAACTGCGTCCAATGTCTTTTGACGAGTACGTTGGACAAGAAAAAATAAAATCAAACCTTAAAGTTTACATTTCTGCTGCAAAAAAGCGTAAAGAGAGTTTGGACCACGTTTTGCTTTATGGTCCACCAGGACTTGGAAAAACAACATTAAGCCACATCATTGCAAATGAAATTGGAAGTCAAATTAAAATGACAAGTGGACCAAGCATTGAAAATGCTGCCGATTTGGCTGCAATTTTAACAAACCTTAACACCAATGATGTGTTGTTTGTTGATGAAATTCATAGACTTAGTAAATCTGTGGAAGAAATTTTGTATCCTGCCATGGAAGATTATGCGTTAGACTTTATTGTTGGTAAAGGCCCAAGTGCACGTAGCATGCGCCTTAAAATTCAACCATTCACACTTATTGGTGCAACAACAAAGGCTGGCAATTTAAGTGGGCCATTACGTGATAGATTTGGTATTTCTTGCCGTTTGGAACTTTATACTGTTGAAGAAATTGCAAAAATCATAACACGTTCTGCTGGGATTTTAAACGTAAGCATTGATGCAGATGCAACTTACGAAATTGCACGCAGAAGTAGGGGCACACCACGTATTGCAAACCGTCTTTTAAAACGTGTTAGAGATTTTGTGCAAGTTGAAGATAAAGATATAATTCACGTTGAAGATGCAAAAAGAGCCATGGAACTTATGGATATTGATGAATTGGGGCTTGATTTTGTGGACAAACGTGTTTTGCATGCAATGATTGAAAAATTTGGTGGTGGTCCTGTGGGTTTGGATACACTTGCAGCAACAACAAACGAAGAAGTTTCCACCATTGAAGATATTGTTGAGCCATATTTGTTGCAACTTGGCTTTGTTTTGCGTACAAACAGGGGTAGAATGGTTACAAAATTGGCATACGAGCATTTACATTTACCTGTTCCAAAAAATTTGATTGTGGAAACAACCGAGGAAGAAGATGAATAAGGTTGATTACACACATCTTTCCATATATGACTATAATTTGCCAGAAGAACTTATTGCACAAACTCCACTTGTAAAACGTGATGAAAGCAGGTTGTTGGTTTTTGATAGAAACACCAAAGAAATCAAACATCAGCACTTTAAGGATATAACACAATTTTTGCGTAAAGGTGATTTGCTTGTGGTTAACAATACACGTGTTTTGCCAGCAAGACTTATGGGTGTTAAAGAAAACGGAACACAAGTTGAAGTGCTTTTGCTTAAACGCAAAAATTTAACCGATTGGGAAGTTCTTATGAAACCTGCCAAACGTGTTAAACTTGGCATGAAATTGGTTTTTTCCACAGAATTAAGTTGTACATTAAAAGAAATTTTGCCAGACGGAAACCGTATTGTAAGTTTTGTTTATGATGGTGTTTTTGAAGACATTTTGGATAGGGTTGGAGCAATGCCTTTGCCACCTTATATCCATGAAAAGTTAAAAGATAAAGAACGTTACCAAACAGTTTATAACAAGGTTGAAGGTAGTGCTGCAGCACCAACTGCTGGTTTGCACTTTACAAAAGAACTTTTGCAAAAACTACAAGATATGGGGGTTGAAATTGCAGAAGTTACACTTGATGTTGGGCTTGGTACATTTCGTCCATGTAAAGATGAAGACATAACAAAACATGATATGCACACAGAACATTTTAGGTTGCCACAAGTTGTTGCAGACAAAATTAACAAGGCAAAGCAAGAAGGACGTAGAGTTGTTGCCGTTGGCACAACTTCGGTTAGAACTTTGGAAACAGTTGGCAAATCTGGTTACCCTTTAAAAGAAATGGAAGGGGACACAAGCATATTCATTTACCCACCATATGAATTTAAAGTTGTTGATGCACTAATTACAAATTTTCATTTGCCAAAAAGCACACTTATTATGTTGGTTTCTGCTTTTGCCGGTTATGAAAATACAATGGAAATTTACAAAACGGCTGTAAAAGAAAAATATCGCTTTTTCAGTTTCGGCGATGCAATGTTTATTGAATAGGAGGAAATATGGCAATATTCTGTACGCTTTATTACATTTGCAGTTACGTCTGCACAGCACCACAGGTTTTTAAGTTGATTAAAACAAAATCCAGCAATGATTATAGTTTATGGGCACACGCAATTTCAACAATTGGTTTAATTTGTTGGTCACTTTACATTTTTACAAGTCCACAAGATATAATTGTTTATATTGGTACAGTTATTGATTTGGCATTGATGGTGCTTGTTGATGCATTAATTTTGGCATTTTATAAATTTAAGAAAAAAGGTAACAATGAAGAAGGAAAAGTTTAGTTTTGAAGTTCTACACGTAGACAAAAATAGTGGTACACGAACCGGTGTGTTGCACACTCCACACGGGGATATTTTTACACCCGTTTACATGCCTGTTGGTACGCTTGCAACGGTTAAAAGTTTGACAAGCGATGACTTATACGATGTTGGCGCACAAATAATTTTGGCAAACACTTATCATTTACACATTCGCCCAGGCGATGAACTTGTTAAAAAAGCAGGTGGAGTGCATAAGTTTATGAACTTTAACCGTCCAATGCTTACAGACAGTGGTGGCTTCCAAGTGTTTTCCTTGGCAGACTGCCGTAAAATTACAGATGATGGTGTGGAATTTAAAAACCACTTATCTGGCGCCAAAATGTTTTTTAGCCCAGAAAAAGCAATTGAAATTGAAAACAATTTGGGTGCAGATATAATTATGGCTTTTGATGTTTGCACACCACCTGAAATTACACACAAAGAAGCAGAAGTTGCCATGAATAGAACTTTAAATTGGCTTGATAGATGTGTTAAAGCACACAAAAATGAAGACCAATTGCTGTTCCCAATTGTGCAAGGCAATTTTTATAAAGATTTGCGCCTTAAAAGTTTAGAAGAAACAAAAAAATACTGTAAATGTGGCATTGCAATTGGTGGACTTTCTGTTGGCGAAACAAAAGAAACCATGATTGAGATGTTGGATTGCATGAAAGGGCATTATCCGGAAAACATGCCAAGATATATGATGGGTGTTGGAACGCCAGATTATATTTTTGAAAGTGTGGAACGTGGAATTGATATGTTTGATTGTGTTTTGCAAACAAGAGTGGCACGTAATGGTTTGGCAATGACAAGTCATGGCAAAGTAACCCTTAAAAACGCAAAATACAAAGAAGATTTTAGTCCACTTGATGATGAATGTGATTGTTATTGTTGCAAAAATCACACAAAAGCATATTTACATCACCTTGTGATGTGTAATGAAATTTTGGGTGCAAGACTTCTTAGTTTACACAACATAAGATTCTCACTTAAAATGATGGAAGATATGCGTAAGGCCATAAATGAAGATAGATTTTTGGAATTTAAAAAAGAATTTTACACTAAATATGGCATTGAAAATTAAATTTGATAAAATAAAACAAATTGTAACATAAAAATTTGCTTTGCACTTACAAAAAGGTTTGACTAAAGTTCGGTGCTTTGTTACAATGATAAAAATTTGGAGGGAATTATGGAAATTGCATTATTTGCTGTTTTAATTGGCTTAATTTTGGTTTACTTTGTAATAACTTTTGTTAGAAGAAAAAAGTATAATGAAGACCTTGGCACAATGCGTGCTGACCTTAAAAAAGGTGATAAGGTTATGACAGATACCGGCATGATTGGTTTTGTTGAAGAATCTTACGAAGAAGAAGGATATAAGTACTTTGTACTTAAATCTGGCCACGGAGCAAACGTTGGTTACTTTACAGTACACGCAAATTCAATTTATTATGTGTTTGGTAAAGACCAAAAACCAGCAACTGCCGAAGCAAAAAAAGAAGTTAAAGTTGAAGAAGTAAAAGAAGAAAAAGTTGCCGAATCAACAGAAGCACAAGCAGAAGTTAAACAAACAAAACCTGCAACCAAATCAAACAAGGCCAAAGGTAAAAAATCAAGTAAAAAGTAAGCGTCTTTTTTGGCGCTTTTTTATTTTTTAAAAAAAATTTAAAAAACTATTGACTCTAAAGTCAACTTTAGGGTTATAATGCAGATAACAAAGGA
>CALCEI010000117.1 GCA_937900575.1 uncultured Clostridia bacterium | reverse complement strand
TGGTCCATGTACCTATGACGGACATGCGGACGCAACAACAAAAAAACTTGTTAAATATTTAAAAACAGAAAAACAAGAATATTCTGTTTATTTTTCCAAAACATTTGAAGACTTTAACAAAACCGTTGCTGAACTTACAACAAATTTGGAAAGTGAGTTTGTTGTTGTTGGTGACGATGTTGTTTTGCACGAATTTTTAAATTCTGTTTTTGATATTTCAAAAATTAAATTTGGTATTGTGCAGTCTGGAAAGAAAAATGATTTTGCAACATACTTGGAAATACCTGCTTCCCCAATTTCTGCAATTAAAAACATATTAAACAAAAATGTTGTGGGTGTGGATTATTTGGCAGTTAACAACAACCTTGCAATTAACAACGTTGTTATTGGTGCTGAAGCAGAACTGTTTGAAGTGGTAAATTCCTACAAAGTGAAGAACTTTGTAACAAAAACTTACGCCACGCTAAAATATTACAAAAAGTTTGAAGGTGTAAATTTAATAATAGATACAAAATCCGGCAAACCAAAAACAGAAACAGTGTTTGATTTGTCCATTGCAAATGGAGGGTTACTATATGGTAAACACATAAGCCCTCTTGCCAATGTTCAAGATGGGTTGTGCAACTTAAATTATTGCACAGATATCCAAAAACAAGAAAAAAAGAAATATTACAATGCACTTTCAACTGGCAACCAAATTTATGATGATAAAACAAAACAACTTTGGTTGAACAGCGTAAAAATAACAAGCCCAGAAGAAAAGATAAAGGCAATTGTTGATGGCAAAGTGGAATGCCTTCAAACAATTGAAGTGATCGTAAAAGAAAAGGGATTAAAAATTTATATGTAACATTGGGTTTTCCTTTTGTTTACAACAATTGTTAAACAAATAAATCCAACGTTTATCAAATAAAACTTACATTCTAATTTTAGTGGAGATAAAATTTTAAACTTTAGAATATAAAACGTATTTTCTCTTGAAAATTTATTTATTATTCATTAACATAATACCATATATTGCTACACAAAGGAGAAAACATGGTTATTACAATAGTTTGCGATGTATTAGGTGAAGAAAACAACGGCACAACAATTGCTGCAATGAATTTAATTAGAGCATTAAAAGAAAGAGGACACGAAGTTCGCATTGTTTGTGCAGATCAATATAGAAAAGGCCAAGAAGGCTTTTACGTTGTTCCAAATTTAAATTTAGGTAAGCTTATTAACAAGTATGTTGAAAAAGCTGGTGTTTCACTTGCAAAAGCGGATAAAACAGTTATGGAACAAGCAATAATTGGTAGTGACATTGTGCACATTATGATGCCTTTTACTTTGGGCACACACGCATTAAAAATTGCAAAGCAACATAACATTCCAACAACTGCAGGTT
>CALCEI010000116.1 GCA_937900575.1 uncultured Clostridia bacterium | reverse complement strand
TAACGAAACGGATGCTTTCGCATACTATTTTGTAAACGTTGTTGGATTGAATCCATCATTGAAATTTACAGGTAAACTCAATGGTGTGCTTATTGGTAGTGAAAGCATATATGGAATTAAGCAATTGAGTGGTGCTGAAGATGGCAGTTATTCAGGTTTGTTTGAAGAAATTACAGACCATTCTGTCGTTTCTAATTTACATATTAAATATAATGACGCTGCAACAATCAATGTAACCAAGTTGGGTAACGGTTTGATTGTTGGTATAAATAACGGTGTTGTGTTCAACTGCTCTTTGCAAGGTGTTGGATTAACAATAACCAAGACTGAAGGATTGACACTCGGTTCAACTGGTTTGATTGTTGGTGAAAACTGTGGTTGGGTAAACTACTGTTACTCTTCTGCAGAAGTAACAACATTGACAAGCAATAAACTTGGTGGAATTGTGTTAATTAACACAGATGGCACAATTGCAAACTCATATTTCACTGGTTACATCAACAACACTTCTGTTGGCGGTGCTGCAGGAATTGTGGCAGACTTATCCAGTGAAAAAGTTGGTTATGTTTATAACTGTTACATGGCGGGTGTGGTTGTTACTGCAGGAAATGTAAGTTCAAGCAACAGTTTCTGCGGAAACAATGCAACTGCAATTATGGGCAACAAATTGTTTATTGATAACCTTGCAAACATAGAACTTACACACTCTGTTGAAGGTAAAGATTTCTGGATTCCAGAAAAATATACTTTGGTTGATACTTATACATTAATGTCTGCAACAGATTTAAGTGGAAATTGGTTTACAACAATTTCTGATAATATTGTTGACACGGATGCAACAACATTTGGATATAACTATGGATATCCAATTTACAAATTTAATAAAACTGGTAATAACATTGAAGAATGGAGGTACAATTTAGCAACTGGCACAGGCACAATTAATAGCGGAATAACTAATTGGTTACTTATTCCTCACCTTGGAGTGCTTGGATCCATTCAAGGTTTGCTTAATGCTGGTGAAAATTTAAATTATGCATTAATTTATGACATAAATGGTTTGTTCCGCGATACTGATTCCAGATATATAGATTGGGTTGGACTTGGTGCAGATACTGGCACAACAAACTTGGCAGGATTTACTGCAATTGAAGCAGGAAACAAATTTGTTGGTAAATTTGTTTCTAATAAATATTATGACTGGCAAGATTACTCAGCTATTCTTAGTGAAAACAGCGAAGAGTTGTGCCTTGTTACAAATTTAAATAACTGCGGTTTGTTTGCAAATGTTGGAGATGCAACAATTTCTTACTTGATTTTTGGCAATTTCAGCGATCTTAAATTGTCTGGCCCAGTTGGTTCAAAACTTGTTGGTGAAGCTGACATCAAAAACATTTTCTATCATACAGAAACAAGGATTAATGGTAACAGTGTCTCTGCATTGTTTGGCACAACCTGTGATGGATCAAAACTTAACGTTAACACTATTATTGACGGAAGCAATTGCACATTAAGTGCAACACGCGAAAGTACAGAACATGGTTATGCTGGTTTGTTTGTGGCAGAGATGTGTGGAGGAACAATTTCTGGAGATGACGCATTTAGATACAAAATGGCAACAGTTGCAAAAGCAACATTTGTTGGTGGAATTGTTGGTTGTGTAACAGGCGAAAATTCATTTGATGCCACAGAATTTGATAATAAAATAGAAAATATTTCACTTGTAATTGCTAATTCAATTTCTGCCGACGGCTTTGGCTTTATTGTTGGCGAAACAAAGAGCGGAAAGACAAAGGCAACAAACATTTCAATTAACATTTCAACAGCATCTGCAACATCTGAGATGAGAAACATCAAACAATTTGGTGTTGCGTGTGCTGTGATGAACGGAACATTGGAAGTATCCAGATTTGAATTTGAAGGTGATGACCAAACGATTGAAGTTACTGGTGTAGATCAAGAAAACGCAATTGGAAGCACAAACCTGCCATCTGGATATGGCTGTTTTGTTGGAGTTATGAACGCAGGTGGTTTGATTGTTGATGCATTTGCAGATAATGCAACATTCTCACCAAACCTTATTGTAAATTCTGGCGCAAACGTTGGTGGGCTTGTTGGTTGTTATTTTGGCGGAATAATTGACATTACTGGTGACGCAGAAGATTCAATTAAAGATGTTATAATTTCCGGAAAAAGAAATGTTGGCGGATGGTTCGGTTTATATAATAACGACAGATCAGCAATAGACAGTTCTGCCTCTGCAAACGATTATGTGTTTACAAGCTTTAACGGAGCCTGGACAAGGGAAATGAATAGACATGATAGTCTATTAACAGGCGGTAAGATGGTTAATGCTTCATACACAGG
>CALCEI010000115.1 GCA_937900575.1 uncultured Clostridia bacterium | reverse complement strand
GAAAGACCAAGGAAAGATATAACATATTTCAGTGAAGTGTTAGATTTATACAATTATGTGTTGCCAGGGTTCGAAACTGTAAAGGTTAGTGAATTTGGCAATGTAAACAAACAAAATTTAACCGAATTCTTAAAATATTATGCCGAAAATTATGAAGTGAAAGCAGATAACCAAGCATGGTTTGAAGACTTAAAAGAAAAGGCGCTTAAATTTAATTTTGTGGATAACAAAACATATAAATTGGCACCAGAAAGTTATGCAGGCAACATAAGTGATGCTTCAAAGTTTGTGCGTCTTGCCATTACCGGCAAAGAAAATAGTCCAGAACTTTATTCCATTATGAAAATTTTAGGTGTAGAAACTTGCAAAGCAAGGTTAAATGAATTCATTAAAAATTTATAAAAAAGAGTTCAAATTGTTATGAACCCCTAAAATGCCAATAATAAAAGAGATAAAAAAATACAAGAATTGTCTTGTATTTTTTATTTAAAATTATAATATTTGCTAAAATTATTTTTCATTTCATTATATATATGTTGAATTGTTGCTTCGCTAAATTGAATGGAAGCATTTCTATCATAATGGGCACCAAATTCTTTATCTTGGTAAATTTCCCCATTAACCTTAATTGCATCTTTGTATCTTGGTCTTACATGAATATGAACATGTGGACTTGGATTATCTTCAGACCAAACATTATTCATATTACAGCACCAATTTAACATTGTGCAATTATACAAATCTTTAAGTTCATTTTCTAAGGCAAGAAGCACATTTCTTAAGTCAACAACTTCATCATCTGATAATTTATTAAAATTGTCAACATGTCTATTGGCATCTAAAATACATCTTCCCAAATAATCTTGTTTATGAAAAACCAATGTCCAAAATTTACTTTTATAAATAATTTTATTTTCATCATGATTACAATGTTTGCAATTTTCCATGTCATCACCCCTTGTTTTAACCTTTTCTTGTAAAGAAATTTAAAAATTTTGCAAAATTTAATGTTATTG
>CALCEI010000114.1 GCA_937900575.1 uncultured Clostridia bacterium | reverse complement strand
AATATCAAGGCCGCTGTCAAGTTTTTCATCCTGGTATTCAAGTCTGATATCCATATCCATGAAATCACCTCTTCTTGAAAAAATAAACAAGGAAAAGAAAAAAACTATAGTAATGGTAACACACACAAGCGAAATAGCTAGAATGGCAGATAGAATCATTACTATTAAAAACGGTGAAATTGCAAAAGTAGAAATCAATACAAACAAAATATCAGCCGAGGAGGTTGAATATTAATGCTGATAAAGCATTATTTATTTCCGCTAATTAAAAGACAAAGAGCACTATTTTTTGCCATGGCTTTAATGTCAGCTTTATCTTTTAGTATGTTTGTGGGATTAAGCTATGCAAATAATAATTATCAAATATCTTTTTAACTCTTCTTGAAGGGTGTCTATCAACATGCAATTCTAAATCTCTTAACAATTTATCAGCATCATTAATATTGGAAGCAACATCAATATCATACTTATTTTTATCTTATTTAATAAAGCTACCATACAATTTATCTAATTCTTTATCTATATCTTCATCTTCATACTCTTCATCAGCTTTTGGTTTAACATATTATTTTTATTCTTTAATTTCCTTTTATTGTTCTTTTTCTTTTTCTGGCTTTTTAATTTCTTCTGCCTAATTTTCATTTTCATTTTATTTTTTATTTTGCATGTTTTATTATTTCATCTGGTTTAATATCTTTTTATCTTAAACAGTGGTTTTTAATTTTTGCATTTATTCATCTTCCTCTTGTTATAATCTCTGTTTTTCTATTTATTGCAATTTGCTTAAAATTTGCTTGTTAATCTCTGTTGGTTCAACTGAACTGTATAGTTTGCCACCAATTTCATTTTTGTTTACGTCTGCAATCCATGTTAAAACAGTGTGTTTTGTCGTGTAAGCGATGTTATAAAGGTCTGTAGAACTTGTTCCGTTGCTTGCAGTGCCGGTTTTGCTTGCAACGGGCAAATTAAGTGAATTTAACCTTCGTGCAGTGCCTGTTTTTGCAGTTTCTTTAAGCATATCTGTCAACAAAAAGCAATCTTCGGCTTTGGCAATGCAATCATAATAATTTTCATTTTCATAAACAATGTTTCCGTCCTTATCCAAAATCTTATCAATAAACGTTAAGTTGTGTTGAATTCCAGAGCAAGCAAGGGTAGAATATGCCGACAAAAGTTGCATAAGGTCAACACCATTCTTTGTTGCACCCAAGGCCAAACTTAAATTTTTGTCTTCATTTGAAATCAAAAATCCAAAGTCCATAAGTGCATCCATGGATTTATCAAGTCCAACATAATCAAGCGCTTTTACAGCTGGAACATTTAAAGATTGACTTAATGCTTCACGCGTGGAAACATAACCATGAAATTTATTATCTGCATTCTTTGGTGCAAATCCAGAATAGTTAATTTCTTCGTCTAAAATATGAGTTGCAGGGCACAATATGTTGTGCTTTAAACATGGATAATACACAGCAAATGGTTTAAGAGTGGAAGCAGGTTGCCTTTTGACGTTATGCAAATTATAATTACTGTTACAGTAGTAAGCGACGATGCGTCCGTTATCATCAGCAACAACAGAAATACTATCCAGACTCTCATTGCATTTTTCTTCTGCATTTTGCATTATTTCTTTGTTGATATTAATAACTTCACTTTGCAATTTGTCATCTTTATTTGTAATGATTTGATATTCACGGTTAATCAACTCTCGTTCGCTTATATTAAGCAGTCTGCAAGCTTCATAAATTGCTTCTTTTTCATAACTATGTTCGTTTTCTGTACCCATCAAAACGTCAATATTTGATGCTAAAACCAAGTTTAAGTCATCGTTAGTAATGTGATTGTTTTTGTACATGGATTTTGCCACCAAATTTCTTCTTTCAACTGCATTTTGCATGTTTATCTTTGGCGAATATTTGGCAGGGGATTTAATCAATCCGGCAAGACAACATGCTTCGCTTAATGTTAAATCCTTGGCAGACTTTCCAAAGTAGGTTGCACTTGCATTTTCAAGGCCATAAGCATTACTTCCAAAGTATATGGTGTTTAAGTACATTTGCAAAATCTCTTGCTTTGTAAATTTCTTTTCCATTTTTATGCTAAGCACAAGTTCTTCAATTTTGCGCTTGTAAGTTTTTTCATTGCTTAGCAAAGCATTTTTTACAAGTTGTTGGCTTATTGTTGAAGCACCTTGGCTTTTGCTGTGTGTTGTTAAATTAACCAAACAAGCCTTTAAAATTCGCTTCAAATCATAACCATTGTGCTTGTAAAAATTCTTGTCTTCTGTATCAACAAATGCATTCAAAACGTAATCTGGCAATGTGTCAATCTCAATTATGGAACGATTGCTGTTGTAGAGTGTGGAATCTTCGCCGGTTGCAGAATAAACTTTAATTCCATTGTTTGTGCTTGTAAGTTTTTCCACGTCCAAATTTATTGAGTTGTAAAGCAAACAAGCACCCAACAAAAATGCACCAAAAACTGAGCATATAACAATGCTAAAAATCAGAACAATCTTTTTAAATTTCTTTGGTTTTTGTTTTTCCATCAATCTATTATTTGCTTAAAAGCAAATTTAATGTGTAATAGTGTAAATTTTAGTTGAAAAATAATAGTTAATATATTATAATGTAGTATATGAGTAGTTATAAAAATAGTTTATTCCATGTGGTTACATATGGCTGTCAAATGAACGTGCACGAATCAGAAAAAATTCGTGGCATTCTTTCTTCACTTGGCATGAAAGAAACAAAAGTTTTGGAAGAAGCACGCGTTGTTGTTTTCAACACTTGTTGCATACGTGAAGGTGCAGAAGATAGAGCATACAACAATGTTGCTGCTTTAA
>CALCEI010000113.1 GCA_937900575.1 uncultured Clostridia bacterium | reverse complement strand
AATGCAGATTTCATTTCTGGTGACACAATTTTAAACATTCAAGATATGCACAAAGGCAATTTGGAACTGGCAAAAACCGGTTCAGTTGCAATAAACAAATGTTTGGACGGTGCATGTTCAATAACAACAAATTCTGGTTCAATAACTATTAACAGTGCGGAATCCAATGTTATTGCAATTTCCAGCACTGGCAACATCCTTGTGGATAACGCAAACGGTGTTGTAAGCACAAACACAAACGGATCAACAACTGTCAACTTTAAAGAAAATGCAACAGGCGCACGTCATTTAATTGCTTCCACAACAACAGGTTCAATTTATGCAACAGGTGTGGATTTAATTGAAGCAAATGCAACTGGTGGAAACGGATCAATCAAAGTCGTTATGAATGATGTAAAAAATGGTTCAACAATTAGGACAGGTCAAGGTAGCATAAATGTTGTTTTCGCAGACGGGGATCAATTTACAATCACCTCTAATCCAACAGTTCATTTCACCAGCGGTTTGTTCTTCTTAAATTATTTAAATATAGATGCAAAAATAACAGATGTTTCTAAGATTGGAGACGGAAAAATAAATGCAGATGCAACTAACACATTGTTTACAATAGAATCCAAATTTGGTGGGTCAATCCGTATAACTGATAAATCTATGGAAAACACATAAAAAAACAGGTCAAAGTCTGGCCTGCTTTTTTGTTAAAACACTCTGTCTTTTTCTTCTTTGCTGGAATGCAACAATTCAACAAATTCTTTTTTTATTGTGTCTTCAATAACTTCAAGTGTTTCGCTTGAATTATATGCTGCCGCACCTTTGTGCCCACCGCCATTATATTTCTTTGCAATTGTGCTTACATCATAGCCTTTTTTTGCACGCATGCTTACATAATATTCGTCGCCATTGGATTCAATAAAACACACAAGTTTGTTTCCAGAAATTGTTGCCAATGCATTTATAAGTCCAACATAATCATCAAATTTTACGTAATATGCCGCAGCTTCTTCGTGTGAAATGTGGGAAACCAAAATTTGCCCATTTTCCATGGCATAAATGTTACGTATTGCCAAAGCCAAAAGTTGCCTATTTTTAAGTGAATTGTTGGAAAAACGATCTTCTTCAAATAAAGCCATTAAAAATACAGCGCTTTATCAAAAATACATTAATAATTATGCAAAAGAGGGATAGTTTTTGATACAGTTATTGCAGTAATTGAAATTGGTTTTGGAGACCATTATATATTGCCAGTAGTCTTTAAATACTG
>CALCEI010000112.1 GCA_937900575.1 uncultured Clostridia bacterium | reverse complement strand
TGGATTTCTTGGCAAGAAAACTGTGCAACAATCTTCATAAGGCAAAATGCTTGTTTCGTATGTGTCAATTTTCTTTGCAATATCAATAATTTCGTCCTTGTTGAAACTGATAAGTGGCCTTAAAATAGGATATTTTGCAACATCATTGGTTGTTGTCAAACTTTCAATTGTTTGGCTTGCAACCTGACCCAAACTTTCGCCTGTAATTATGGTTTTATACTTAAATTTATCACAAACTGCGTTGGCAACCCTAATCATAGCACGCCTAAGCAGGTTGATTGCAAACTCGGTTTTACATTGAACATGGAATTCTTCTTGCATTTTTGTCATACTGCAAATGTACATATACTTTGCACCAACAAATTTTTTAATGTTGTTTGCCAAATCAATAACTTTTTGCTTTGCTTGTTTGCTTGTGTAAGGGAAACTATCAAAATGCAAAATATCTTGCCTTAATCCCCTTTTTGCCATACAAAAGCCAGCAACAGGGCTATCAATTCCACCACTTAATAGCAACAAACCATCACGCTTTTCGGAAAGTGGCAAGCCAGAAAAGGCATAAGTAATTTCATAAAACACATAAGTTTTTCCACTTTCTCTGATGTCAACATAAACAACCGTTTCTGGTGCATGTATGTTCACTTTTGCTGTTTTGTTGTTATTTAAGATTATTTCACCAAGGTCGGCAGCCAAATCAATGGATTTTATTGGGAAACTTTTTTCTGCCCTGTTAACTTCGCACTTAAAACTGCCGTCAATTTTTATGCCATTAACATAATTCTTGATTGCTTCAACATCATTTGGCAATTCAACTGCCTTTGAAATTGAATGTACACCAAACACACATTTAAGTGCATCAATAATGCCTTGTTCATCTTCATAATCCCTTACAATAAGCCTATTTTGTATGGTTTCAACCTTGCAAGAAAAATCTTTAAGGGCGTGTTTTATGTTGTTATAAAGCAACTTAATAAAATATTTTTTGTTGCCACCCTTCAAGTGAATTTCATTAAATCTAATAAGTATTACATTGTTCATATTATCTAACCTTTTTAATGTATTCAGCGCATGCAGAACTGATTTCTTGCGCCACAAGTTTACAATCTTCAACTGATACGCTATCATCAAAACTTAAACGTACTGCACCTTCAATATATTTGTTTGGCACGATATAAGAAAGTACTCTGTTGTTCCCTGCCTTGCTGTTACATGCTGAACCTGTACCAATTAAATATCCCTTTTCTTCAAGGATATGTGCAATTGTTTCTCCCCTAACTCCTGCAAAGCAAACTGAAATAATGTTGTTTACGCAAGTTTTATCACTAACAAGCACAAAATCACCACTTAAATTTTCAACAATGGCTTTTTTGTATGCTGAATAATCTTTAATTTTTACATTTTCAAGCGCTGTTTTAAACGCCAAAATGGAAGGTGTATTTTCTGTTCCAGAACGCAAGGACATTTCTTGCCCACCACCAAACAACAATGGCTTAAATTTGCTTTTGTTTGCGATGTATAAAGCACCAATACCCTTTGGACCATTTATTTTGTGCGCAGAAATTGTGTAAAAATCAACGCTGAGTTTACTTAAATTGATATTAACTTTGCCCACTGCTTGCACGCCATCACTATGGAACAACACATTTGGGTTTTTGGCTTTTACTGCCTTACATATTGCTTCAATATCGTTTATTGCACCTGTTTCATTGCTTACGTGAATAACAGAAACAAATGCAGTACTTTCATCAACTTCTTCAAGCAGTTTTGTTTCATCCACTGCACCATTGCTCTTTAAAGGTACAAAAACAATGTTATAACCCAACTCTTTGTAATGCTTTGCCGTTTCATAAACTGAACTATGTTCGCCCAAAGAGAAAATATACTTTTTATCCTTCCTAATCAAACAAGAAGAAATAACTGCATTATTGCTTTCGGTTGCGCAAGATGTAAAAATGAAAGTGGAACCTTGTTTTCCACCAAAAAATTTAACAAAAAAACTACGTGCATCTTCAATTAAATGTTTAACCTTGCCACTGTCAGCATAAAGTGCACTTGGGTTAAAATATAATTCACTTGCTTCAACATAAGTTTTAAGTGCTTGTGCGCTTGTTTTTGTTGTTGATGCGTTGTCAAAATACTTCATGCTGTAATTATAACACATGCACCAAATTTAAGCAAACTTTAAGGAATTAGATTTAAAGATTTTCCTAAACTTCCGCCATTTAAGTAAACTTCTGGCACTTTGCCAACAATTATGCTCTCTGCAAGCATCACTTGGTTTGTGGAATAAATATCATAAGCCTTAACCGGCAAAACAATGCTTACATGCACGTCAATATATAAATAAATTGTGTGTTTTGTCATGTTTATTCCAACTGAATCGAACTCGCTATCAAACTTGCTTCCAACAACACCAATTGGCACAAGTTTAAGACGTATTTTGGGGCCACGTCCAATGAAAAACGGAATACCGGTAAATGTGCCTAAATTCAAAAACAATCCATCTTCACCAAGAGTCTTCATCTTTGCTTGCGTCTCTTTAACAATTTCACGTGAAATGCTGTTTATTTCGTATTGATTGGCAGAAAAAGAAACAATTTCGCCCGTATTCGAATAGTTTATATCAATCAAATTTTCATAACTTAAAGTTCGGTTTATAACATTGGAAACGGCAAGGTTAACTGCCTTTTCTGTCAATGCATTTGTTTCTGCTGCCGTATAAATTTTTATTATTGGATTGACAAGCAAAAAATAAAAAGCGCCAAGCAAAAAGAAAAACACAAAAGTCAAAACAAAAATTGTAATTCTCTTTTTCCTGCGCTTTACCATAACTTAATTTATTATTAAATAAATTATATTATTTGTTTTTGACAAAATTAAACAAAATCTGCCAGGTCAATGCCCGCCTTTTTTAGTTTTACTGCTAAATATCAAGGCAAAGATGAACGAAGCAAAAATTGCCATTGCAATTCCACCTGCTGCGGCCGTCAAACCACCTGTGAAAATACCAATAATTCCATACTCTTTTGTTGCAGATATTGCACCACGTGCCAAACTTGCACCAAAACCTATAATTGGCACACTTGCACCGGCTTTTGCAAATTCCTTAAAGGGTGCATAAACATTGAACACTTCAAGCACCATGCCAAGCACCAAAAACAGAACCAAAATTCTTGCTGTTGTAATTTTTGTTTTAATAACCAAAATTTGCGCCAAAAAACAGATGAAGCCACCCACTAAAAAGGATATTACATAATCCCAAATATTAATTGCCATAATCACCCCACAAATTCCAATTCAACTGCATGTGCAATGCCTGGAATTGTATCCCCTTGTTGCGACGAAGTTGTACTCATAAGTGCACCTGTTGCCACAAGCAAAACACGTTTAAAGTCACCTGTTTGCAATTTTTTTATAACATAAGAATTTAAAACACTTGCAATGCAACCAGCACCACTGCCACCCATAAACACGCGTTCGGTTTTATCATACATCATGCAACCAGAATCAGCATAATTTTTGCCAAGAATAATCCCATTATATTCCATAAGGTCAATCAAAATTTCACTGCCAAGTTTGCCAAGGTCACCAGTCAAAATCAAGTCATAATCACTCACCTTTCTTTTGCTGTTTTTAAGGTGGTTCAAAATTGTATCACATGCTGCAGGTGCCATGGCTGCGCCCATGTTGTTAACGTCGTTAATTCCATAATCAGTAACTGTTCCAAACGTTACAGCAGAAACCTTAATTTTACTCGTTTCATTGCTTACAACCGTTGCTCCACCACCCGTAATTGTCCATTGTGCTGTTGGTGGACGTTGATTGCCAAGTTCAAGTGGAAATCTATACTGCCTTTCTGCGCTTGAAAAATGTGTGCAAGTGCCAGCAACCACATTGTTTGCCAAACCATTATCAACAAAAATAGAAGCAAGTGCCAAACTTTCACACATGGTGGCACAAGCAGAATAAACACCAACAAATGGTATTTTAAGTTCTCTTGCCGTGTATGAAGAACTGACAATTTGGTTAAGTAAATCTCCACCAAACATAAATTCAACATCGTCGACAGTTAAATCTGCCTTGTCAATGGCATTTTCAAATATAGTTTTAAGCATTCTACGTTCGGCTTTTTCAAATGTTTTCTCTTTTAACTTATCATCTTTAAAAATATAATCAAAATAACTACTTAATGGCCCTTTGCCTTCAAGTGGCCCAACAGCACTGTAACCAGCACGCAAGTAAACTGCATTTTTTAGTTTTATTGTTTGCATGTTTGCCCCCTAAATGAAAAACCCAATAATTCCACACACAATTGACCCCACAACACCACACACAATAACAGGGCCAGCAATGGTAAACATTTTTACGCAAATTCCGTAAATTATGCCTTCTTTTTTAAACTCAATTGCAGGGCTTGAAATTGAATTGGAAAATCCTGTAATTGGAATGACCGACCCAGCACCACCCCATGCTCCAACCACATCGTACACTCCAAGTCCGGTTAAAAAACAGGTGATGAAAATTATTGTCATCAACATACATGTTCCAACTTCACTTTCGGCTAAATTAGGAAATATTAAGGAATATAAATCAAAAAATCCTTGCCCTATTGCACAGATTGTGCCACCCACCAAAAATGCTTTAAACAAACTTGGCCAAGCCTTTGTTTTTGGTACTTTTGCTTCAACATAAATGTTATAATTTGTGTTTCTTTTCTCTTCGTCCATATAAACTCCAATCAAATTATTAACTTAAAACAAATTTTTATAAGCAATAAATAAAATCCGAACAAAAATCCATACTAGCATTAAGGAGATGTTATGAAAAAAATAATTTCACTTTTAACTTTAACAGGCTTAACCTGTTTACTTACAGGTTGCAATGTTACAGTTGCAGATGCAACAAAGAACTTTATAAAAGCCCCCACATTAATCGGCTGTGAAACTGCAACAAAATTTAACCACAATGGATATCAATTGAATATCTATAACCCACAAGACGCCATTTCTGTTAGTGCAGAAGACGAACAGACACAAGAAAACATACAAGAAAACACCGAAACAACCGAAGTTGACACACTCTATTCTTTAAACAATGACGTTGAAAATGAATGTGGTGTTTTCTGCCAACTTAAAAATCAACTTTCTTCTGCAATTTTAGAAACCCAACAATACATTTCTCAAATTAAGGATGGCAACATTCAATTATCAAATGAAGAAAAGTTGCAAATTACTGAAAAGGCGATGGAACTTAAAAATTTAAGCAAGCAACTTGGTGCGACAACAACCGAACTTGCCTTTAATTTGAGTGAATTAAGCGAACTTGCCAAGTTAAATAACGCAGATTTTGACACGTTAACCATGAAATACCTTATTGTGCTTGATAACCTGGTAAACGGCAACGAAATGCTTAATAACGGCTTACAAACCTTAAATTCTTTTAATTCAATCTTTAATTCAAACGAAAATTTACCACCTAACACACATGGAAGATTTCAATATGGATATAGATACAATAATCAGCCACCAGTATATAGGGATTATTTAATAAGAAACGGTAAATTTGAAGAAAATCAACAAAATAACACTGACAATCAAACACAAGAAGTTGATAATTCTGCCGAAAGCAACCAAACAAAATTAAAAAGTAACATTGATACTTATGGCAACAACAATCAAAATATAGATTCTTTCTTTAACACTGCTCTTTTTGATAACGAATTTATGTATGGCAACAATGCTTACGGATTTGGTGGTGTAAATCCTATTACAAACTATGCAATGCAACAAGAACAAAACGTAAATTGTGAAAATTGTAACAACCGTAACAACTGCAATAATTGCGATAGTTATAACCAAAACAACACAACAGAAAGTGGCAATATAAACGTAAATACACAACATAATGAAAACAAAAAACGCTTTGAAATTAAAAAGAATATTGATAGTTACAGGGACGAAACAACAAAATCGCCTAAAGAACAATTTGAAGCAATAAAGACTTCTGTAACAAATTTCTTTAGCAAATTTTCTTCAAACAAGGCAAAAAACGTGGATAACCCAATATATTTGCTTGAACAAGAAAAAACAAAAAAAGGAACACAAATTTAAACAATCATATGCTCCTTCATTTCCTTTAAAACTTTATTTTCAATTCTACTTATTTGAACTTGGCTTATGCCAAGTTCTTTTGCAATTTCACTTTGCGTTTTATCAAAATAATATCTTAAAATCATAACTTGTTTTTCACGTGAAGTTAGGTGCTTAATATATTCTCTTATTGTCAATTTGTCTATATAATTTTCAACCGAAAAATTATCTGCAACTTTATCCATGATGGTTGTTGCTTCTTCCCCTTCGCCAAATGTTTCGTTAAGCGAAAGTGGATTTGTGCTGGCTTCCATAATAAAAACCACATCAGCAACTTCCATATTAAAGTGTTTTGCAATCATTTCCAAACTTGGATTATTCCCAAAATCCTTGCAATAATCAAACATAAAGTTTTTAATTTGCATTGCAGAGTGTTTTATGCTTCTGGATACTTTAACACTGCCATCATCACGCATAAAACGTTTTATTTCGCCAGCAATCATTGGCACGGCATACGTCGTGAATTTAACGTTGAAAGATGCATCATAGTTGTTTATTGCCTTAACAAACCCCATTGCACCAAGTTGATATAAATCATCATACTCCACACCCTTATTGATATACCTTTTAACAACACTTTTAATAAGTGGAGAGTTTATTGTTATAAGTTTTTCTTTTGCCAAATCATTTCCGTTTTTTGCTTGTTTAAGCAATTCAAAAGTTTCGGCATTTGTAAGCATATTACAGCCCCACAACAGATTTTTCTATTTCTTTAAACATGTTAACAGTAAGGCCACATTTACCATTTTTAACTTCTAATTTATCCATAAAACTTTCCATAACAGTAAAGCCCATGCCACTGCGTTCTTCGTTTGGTTTACTTGTATAAAATGGTGTTAAGGCTCGTTCAATATCCTTAATTCCAACACCATCATCAGATATTGAAATGCTTATTTTTTTGCCATGTGTTTTAATTTTCATGGTTATATCTCCAACTTTGTTTGGATATGCATGCACCACAACATTTGTCACGGCTTCATTTACTGCTGTTTTGATATCTTCCAATTCATTAATGCTTGGATTAAGTGGCAAAATAAAACTTGCAACAACATTACGTGCAAATGCTTCGTTTTCTGGCAGTGCCATAAATTTAATTTCCATTGAATTACTCATATTATCTCCTAAACAATCTTTGGCATAATTTCGTATAAGCCAGACATCTTAAATATTCGTTCTGCATTTCTGCTTGGATTAGTTATAAAAATTGGTTTGTTGCTCTCTCTCATTTTTTTATACCTGCCAATAAGCACACCAACCCCTGTGCTATCCATAAAGGTCAGTTCAGATAAATCCATAACAATCTGCACAAAACCCTTTTCTGTATCAAACAGCAAATCAAGTTTTTTTCTTACGCTTTGTGCCGTATATTCGTCAAGTTCGCCAGAAAGCAAGATGTATAAAGTTTTATTAATGATTCTAGATTTAATTTCCATTTTTGCCTCGCATACAACCAATTTTAGCAGATGAAGAAATAAAAAAAATAATAACATTTGTTACATGTTATCATTTTTTGTAATTGTTTGTAGAAATTAACAAAAGTTAATTATATAAACATAAACAAAGCAAACAAACCACCAAACAACAAAATTGCAAACAGCACAATTAATGCAATTTTCCATTTGTTTTTTGGCAAACTGCCAACTTTCCCTGTTTGACCATTCAAAAGGACTTTACGTTTTTTGCCTTTAATCTCGTTTCGAACAAAATAAACAGGTAATAAACAATAGTTGTATGTTTTGCTTAGATATTCTGTTTTAAGATTTAAGTTTTGAATACCAGTGCAATTATGCATTTTTAATATTTCTTTTTCTATTTGGCCTTTAATAAACTTCTCTGCTTCAGCAAAACATTCATTAAACATTTTATCTTGATATTCAAGCATATAACCGTTCAAGAAAGCATTGTTATACTCAACTGCTTCCTTATAATTATAAGGTAAGATGCCTGCAAGTTCGCCCTGTTCCAAATTTGGATTTGCTTCTACAGTAACATCTTTGCAAAACTTATATAATTTGCCAGAAACAAACTTCGTTTTTTCGACCGTTGTACGATTTCCATCAGAATCTGTTATGGTTTTTGTATAAGTTAGCACTCCATTATAGGCTGATTCTGTTTCCACATCATAAACAAAAGCATTTGCATAAACACTTTCAACATCGTTGATGGTTACACCCTTTAAAATGCGCTTATCTGCCAACAAATTCTTATCCACTGCCAATTTAAATTTCTTTAAGGCTTCTGTTTTATCAAAAGCAAATGGTACAATGGAATCAATGTACAACAAAGTGTTCTTTTTTGTTTCCTTAAGCATATTGCTTCCACAATATGGACAATTTGTGCGAAGTTGAAATTTGGAAAGCATAACACTTGCACCACAACTTTCGCATCTAATGTTGGTTAAAGAATCGGCAAGTTCATCTTTTGTTAGTTCCACCATCTCTTCAAAAGGTTTTTTCTTAAAAGAAAAATTACCTTTACTGATATCATACATGAAGAGAATTACAAGTAACAAGAACCCTGCAAAAAAAGCTACAATTTTACATATTTCTTCGCTTAAAAAAGCAGGATCTTCATGTCTTAAAACAGAACCTACATCATATAAAGTAGTCACTGACTATTTTGATGATGCATGGGCTCTTGCTCCAGATGCACCACAAATGTGTTCATATCACAATTATGGTAGAGAATTAGACCCTGAAAGAAGAGTCTATCCTTACACTCCAATTGACTATGTCCTTTCCACAAAAGATCAATTCACAGCACGTGATTTCACAATTATGGCTAAGGAAGGCAAAGTTGAAGAAGACTTCGATAGCGACCATTTCTTTGTCCATGCAACATTTGGATATGGAAAGAATAACTATGGTGAACCAGAAGAAAAGAAAGATTCGTCTTCAAAACCTGCAGAATCTTCAAAACCTGCAGAATCTAAACCAGATTCTTCAAGTCAAGCACCTGTAAGTTCATCTGAACAACCAACAACAAGCTACAGCATTCCTGAAGCAAATGAAAATGCTAT
>CALCEI010000111.1 GCA_937900575.1 uncultured Clostridia bacterium | reverse complement strand
TTTTTGCTGGCAAAACAAATCTTTTAAGAAATTTTAAGTCAACCATAATTGGGTCCCAATTTGACATATGGTTGCCAGCCAAAATGTAATTCTGCTTTTTCTTTTTTAACTCTTTCATGTTCTTACGACCAACAACAGCCAATGGAAAAATAATGGTTAAAGGCAAAGCAAACAAAATAAAACAAATAATGTATAAAAACATATTATTTTCCTTTTATACTACTGCCGGCAGCATGACCTGTTGACCAAGCAATTTGTAAATTAAATCCACCTGTCAAGGCATCAACATCAAGCACTTCCCCAACAAAGAATAAATTTTTAACCAATTTACTTTCACACGTCTTTGGGTTAATTTCATCTACGCACACGCCACCAGATGTAACAATCGATACATTTATATTATCCAAACATTTAACTGAAAAGTCAAATTTTTTAAGCATAGAAATAAGTTTATTTCTATCTTCTTTGTTTAAGTCTGCAACTTTTTTGTTTGTTATGCCCAATTTGGCAAAGAAATAGTCCACCAAACTTGCAGGCAAAAGTGTGTGTAAATAATTTTTTAAATCCTTTTTGGAAAATTCAACAAATTCACGTTTGAATTTTGCTTCCAATTGTTGCAAAGACAAGGCAGGTTTAAAATCTATGTAAACTTTTGCATTTTTCAAATCCCATTTGTTAATTAGGCTTGAAAGAGTTAAAGCAATTGGCCCTGTTAACGAATTAAAGGTAAACAATAAATCGCCAAATTCAGTTAAGGATTTGCCGTCTTCTTCTATTGTCAAACTAACATTGCGCAAGGTTAAACCATTTAGTGAAGAAACATCTTCTTCAACAAGAATTGGGCACAAAGCACTCCTTGGTTTTACCACAGTGTGACCAAATTTTTTGGCAACTTCATGTCCAAATTTAGTTGCACCTGTTCCAGAATAAGACAATCCACCGGTTGCAACAATCAAGTTATATGTTGTGTATTTAATTCCACAATCGCACAATATGTTGAATTTTTCTTGTTCTTTTGTTATGCTTTTAATGTTGGTGTTTAAAGAAACTTTAACTCCTGCATCTTGCATTGCCTTTTCCAAAGTTCTTGTTACGTCACTCGCCTTATCACTTTGTGGAAAAACTCTGTTTCCACGTTCAGTTCTTGTTGGCATACCCCTACTTTCAAAGAATTCAATTGTATCTTGTGCAGAAAATTTATGTAAACAAGACATCATAAACTTGCTATTTGTTACAATGTGCTTTAAATGTTCTTCAACCGTGCTGTTGTTTGTAAGGTTGCATTTGCCTTTGCCTGTTATATAAATTTTTTTGCCAAGTTTTTCATTGTGGTCCAAAAGCAACACTTTGTTACCATTTTGGCCGGCGAAAATAGAGGCCATCATACCAGATGCACCACCACCAACAACAATAACATCATAATTCGTTTCCATTTGTTTTTATTTTAGCATACTAAAAGTAATTTTGCAAACTTACAACAAAAAAAGAGATAATATTATCTCTTTAAATTGTTTAAATATCTCATTTCTTTTGGATTAAGTGCCTTATATTCGCCCCTGCTTAAGCCACCTAAAGAAATTTCGCCAACTTGTGTACGTCTAAGCAAAACAACAACCTTGTTAATGCTTTCAAGCATTTTTCTAACTTGTCTATTTTTTCCTTCTGTAATTGTTATGCTGATTTTGGCAAATTTTTCTTCTGTTTCAAGCAATTTAACAACACAAGGTTTTGTTACATATCCACCAATATCAACGCCCATAGAAAGTTTGTTTATTTCATCTTTTGAAATATTTCCTTCAATGGTTGCAACATAAGTCTTTTCAACTTCACTTGCAGGTTTTGTTAAAATGTTAGTTATTTCACCATCATTGGTAAACAATAACAATCCTTCTGTGTCGTAATCCAACCTTCCAACAGGAAAAACTCTATAATGTACGCCACGAAGTAAGGACATAACTGTTTTTCTTCCCTTTTCGTCTTCAACGGTTGTGATGTAGCCTTTTGGTTTATTAAGTTTGTAATATACAAAGTTCGTTGTGTTTTTAACAGGTTTTCCGTCCACAACAACACTGTCTGTATCTTTTATGTCGGTTGCAAGGTTGGTTACAATTTTACCATTAACCTTAACTTTTTTGTTTAACACCAATTCTTCTGCTTTGCGTCTGCTTGCAAGACCTGCTGAAGCAAGATATTTGTAGTTGATGATGTTGCATAACTTGATAACGATGATGCTGAATTCAACGAAGAAATATCTGTAAAAAGGCCTGAGTCATACAAGGAAGAAATATCTGTGGCTGTCAAAGTTGAATTATTACTGAGCAAAGAGGCCAGCACATCATTGGTAGATGTTCCATCTGAAAGGAGTGTTTCTGTCTTTGAAACCTCTTCCTTTTTAGAAGGCTTCTTATTCATCATCTTAGAAGGAAAACTTGGTGTATAAAAGCTTCCGCCAATGGAAGTTGTTGGCATCTCTGGCATATCTGGCATTGCAGGCATTTCAATTGACTGAGAATATCCGCAAACAGATACTATAAAACCGCAGACACCAACCGCAAGTAGCTTTTTAATATTAAAGGCTTGCAAGGCTTTCCTCCACATATTCAAGACGCTGAGTTAACTGAGCAATTCTAGCAAATCTTACTTCTTCAAAAGGTTTTGCTTCTCCTATCATCTCAAGGCTCTTTAAGTATTCATCTATTGATGCATATGTCATTTGAGATTTTTTACGTTCAAACTCTGCTTGATACTGGCTAGTTCTATCCGCATTCGTTCCTGCAAATGAAACTGTATCAAATAAGTTTAGGCTTTGTAAAAAGCTTAAATACTCAGCTGGATTTTCTGGAAGGTCAGGAACCTCTATTTCCGGTATCATGCTTTTTACAAGATTTCTTTCAAATGGATTGTCATCTATAAATACGATGGAATCCATACCTATGTTCAAACTTTCCTGAATTAATTTTATATTTGAAGCCTTATCATCCCAGTTTGCAACAAAAACTGAAAAATCCGAAA
>CALCEI010000110.1 GCA_937900575.1 uncultured Clostridia bacterium | reverse complement strand
CAAGAAAAGCAAGCAAACAAAACTGTTGTTATGTTGTCAGATTTTTATTGCAATTCTGCAACATTAGTGTTTTGGCTTAAAAATTTGGGAGTTGAAAATTGCTTTGATTACATAATTAGTTCAAGTGATTATGACAAAGAGAAAGCAACAGGGAAATTATATAAATTTGCAATTAAAAAGTTTGATGTAAATTCAAAATGTGCCACAATGTATGGGGATAATTGTTGGTCGGATATTTTTATGGCACGTATGTGTGGTTTAAAGGCAAAAAAAATTAAGGTTAAGAGGTAATTATGTTAAAAGAACAGAAATTTTTGTTGAACAAAGAATTGGATGAAATATTTTATTTGTATGGTGATAATTTAAATTTATCTAACCATGCTTTTCCACTTTATTTGTTTACAAAACGCTTATACAAACAGTTGGAAGAAACAAAAAGAAAAGATGTGTTGTTTATGTCACGCGAAGGGCAATTTTTGAAGAAATTGTTTGATAGGTATTGCGCAATTCGAAATGAACATGGCTTATCAACAACAGAAATTAAATCACATTATTTTTATGGTTCCAGAAATTCTATTATGACCGCATCTGTAAAGCCTCTTGAAGAAGAAAATTTTGAATCTCTTTTCCACTTTTTTGGCATTCTTATGAGTGCAGAAATGTTTATGTTTAGCATAGGTTTTAGCGATGAACAAATTGCAAGTGTTAAATCTTCTTTTAATCAACCAATAGACAAAATGCACGTTAATTTTGCCAAGTCTAAAGTGTTTAAAGAATTGAAGCAAAATAAAGAATTTTGCAAGATATATGAAGCTAACAGACAAAAGCAATCCAAGTGTTTTGCAGAATATATGAAAAGCTTTGACGTAGATTTTAAAAAAGATGGTTTGGTGTTTGTTGATATTGGTTATCACGGCACAATGCAGGATTTAATTTATAAATTTTTTGATGCCAAAGTGGATATTACCGGTTACTTTTTGAAATGCAGAGCTGGAGAAGTGGAACACAACAAAAAATTTGGATTGTTAAGTGACAATTTAAACAAAAAACTTTTTGGCAACAAAATCACAAAATATGATGCTTTTAACTACGAACAAATTTTAAGGGCAGATCATGGCAGATGTTGTGGCTATGAAGTTGATGAAAATGGAGTTGGAAGGCCAGTGATTGACACAAAACATGATGACGTGGAAATTTTTAACAAACTTGTTGGCCCATTGCAAGATCAAATCTTTGAAAAGTTTGAAAAAATTGCACACTTGGAAGCCCAAGGTTTAAAAGATATTGATGCCGCATGTATTGTGTATAATTATTACACAGTTAAAAACAAATCTAAACAAGATTTTGATTGGATACTTGACATGCAAGATTGTCATCATGATGATTTTGGTTTTGTTGGATACCCCGGAAAAGTTTTCAAAAGAGGCTTGCGTAAATTTGCATTTAAATTTAAAGATTTCTTTTTCCTTTTGAACCACAAAGGTTATGGTAACAAATTTAAAAAACAATTTAACAAATCTAATGCAAAGGCACTGTAAATGTTTACAGTGTTTTTTGTTTAAAAATTCTTTTGCTTGTTGACATTATCTTTTTTGTGTGGTATCATAATCGTGTAGGAAGGATTATGGCAATTAAATTTATTCAACAACAAAATCAACAACAATTTCCACATACTGCTATGTGATCCTTTTTTGGTTAAAAAAACAATTTATCCACGGATTGCATAGAATCTGTGGATTTTTTTATTAAAATTTGAACTTTAAATAAAAAACTAAGGAGAAATTATGAGTTTAAAATTAAATTTTGGAAAATACGTTTGTGATGATGCCGTGTTAAAAAAGTATATGGCAAAAGAAATTTTTAATAAATACATCAATTTAAAAAAGGCTGATGAACCTTTGGATGTTGGAACTGCAAAGGAAATTGCAAAGGCAGTAAAAAAATGGGCATTTAAAATGGGGGCATTACACTCATTGGTTTTTGCCACTTACAAACAAAAGTGCAGAAAAACAAGTTTCTTTTGTTGAATTGAAAGATGGCAAGATTATTGCAGACTTTGATGAAAAGGCATTGATTAAAAGTGAAGCAGATGCATCAAGTTTTCCAAATGGTGGAACAAGAATTACTTTTGAAGCAAGGGGCTACACCGCTTGGGACCCGAGTTCTTTTGCCTTTGTTAAGGATAATACCCTGTGTATACCCACGGCGTTTTGTTCTTTCGGGGGTGAGGCTCTTGACCAAAAAACTCCGCTTCTTCGCAGTATGGATGCGATAAATAAACAGGCTTTG
>CALCEI010000109.1 GCA_937900575.1 uncultured Clostridia bacterium | reverse complement strand
TGCAAAACGCAGTTGGTGGTGCACTTGCAAAACCTTTCCACACACATCACAATGCTTTGGATTTTGATATGAATTTGCGTATTAGCCCAGAAACATATTTAAAACGTACAATTGCATGTGGTTTTGATAAGGTTTTTGAAATTGCAAAAGATTTCCGTAATGAAGGATTATGCGTGGATAAATTGCAAGAATTTACCATGCTTGAAAGTTACGCAGCATATTGGAACTTTGAAGATAGCATAAATTTCTACACAGAATTGTTTAGAGAAGTTTGCTACTTTGTGTTTGGCAAATATGAATTTATGGCAAATGGCAGAAATATTGTTTTGCCAGAAAAATTCCCAAGATTAAATTATGTTGAAACATTAAACAACATTTTGGGCTTTAACGTTTTGGAAATGACAGACGTTGATGAATTTAAAAAACTTGTTAAAGAAAAACATTTGCTTGACGAAGCAGAGTTAGACGAACAATATACCGTTGGTGGAATAACCGATTTGTTGTATAAAAGAAAAATGCGTCCAAACATTATTGAACCAACAATTTTATATAACTATCCAAACGTTGTGCCACTTGCACGTTATAGTGATGAAGATGACCGAATTATTGAAATGTTCCAACTTGTTATTGATGGACAAGAAATGATTAAAGGTTACAGTGAGTTGGTAAACCCAATTCAACAAAAACGTAACTTTGAAGAACAAGCAAACGCAAAGAAGCGTGGCGATGCAGAAGCAATGGATTATGATAAGGATTATATCCTTGCCATGGAACACGGTTTCCCACCAATTTCTGGCATTGGCTTTGGTATTGATATTTTCATTTATCACTTGCTTGATTGCGAAAATATCAGGGATACAATTTTGTTCCCAATAACAAAACCTATTGAACAAGGTGCAAAGGAAGAAAAAAATGAAGATTAGTGTTCTGGGTGCAGGGCGCTGGGCTTCCACCATTGCATTGTGTTTGGATAGAAAGCATCATGATGTTTTGGTGTGGGAACAAAAGTTTGGCAAAACAGAAACAAATCCTTTGTTTATTAACCGAGAAAACAAATTTGTTAAGTTATCTAAACGCGTAAATTTTACACACAATCTTAAAGAGGCAATTAATCATGCAGACATAATGGTTATGTCAATTTTAAGTCAACAAGTGGATAACTTTATGCAAAACATAAAAAAAGTTAAAGGTTACAAAGATAAAGTTTATGTGCTTGCCATGAAAGGTGTTGAAGCAACAACCGGAAGGCGCCTTAGTGAAATTTTAATTGATAACGGTGTAAGTCGTGAAAATGTGGCAGTTTGGGTTGGCCCTGGTCAACCACCACTTATTGCAGAAAAACAACCAACAAACATGATTATTTCTGCATACAATGAAGAATTATCCAAACGTTTGGTGGAATTGTTCACTTGCGAAAATTATCTTAATTTTGCAATTTCCAATGATATTATTGGCAGTGAAATTGGTGCCGCAGCAAAAAATGTTATTGGTATTGCTGCTGGCATTTTGGACGGACAAAAATTTGAACAAAAGAAAGGCCCACTTATTTCTGCTTCCATTAAAGAAATTGGTTTGTTTATGGACGCAATGGGTGGAGAAAAAGATTCTGCAAGTGGACTTGCCTTTGCAGGAGACTTCCAAGCAACATTGTTTTATGCTGGCAACAATTGGTCTTATGGTAATTTGATTGTTACACGCAAAACTTTGGATGCAGACGCACTTGCAGACGCAATAAAAGTGCAATCAGTTGAAGGCATTATGACAGCAAAAGCCTTGTTGTTGCTTAAAGAAAGGCACAATAATAAAGTTGCAAATAATGCACAACTTAAAATGCCAATTACAGAAGCAATTTATGATATCTGTTTTGGAAAAATTCCTTTGGAAAATGCAGGTACATATTTAAGTGATAAAATAACCGAAGCGTTAGATTTATAAAAAAAGTAAGGGTAAACAGCCCTTACTTTTTTGTTTGATTAACGTTTAATAATAACTTTTTCGCCACCTTGCAACACAAGTGGTAAATCCTTGTTTGTTTCTTCCAAAGCGTCTGGTGATATTTTAATACGTTTACACAAATCCCATCTTGTTTCGCCCTGTTTTGCCACAAAAATTTGATAATCATAATTTGAATAATCGGTTGCCTTGCCAAGTGTGAAGGAATCAATCATTTGTACTGAACTTTGGTTGTGTGTGCAGACCAAAATTTTAATTGAATATTCCAACTCTACAACCGTTCCACGTTTAACTTTGAACTTTGTATCTGCAATACGGGCTGTTACATGGTAAGTTGCATTTTGTTCCATGCTTTGTTTTGTGTTTATAACAAATGGAAGTTCACAAGACTTGCTTTTTATTTCTTTGTTCTCGTCAACATAAATAATGGTTGAAGAAACAACACCTTCCACAACAAGTGCATCATCTTTTATGTAAGAATTTGTTACTTCTACTTTTGGTGATGTGTTGGAACAAATTTCATCAATAATTGGTTCGTCATCTTCCAGGGCAATTTCGCCAGAAATTGTATCTTCGGCATGAGAACAAGTTGCAGTTTTGTTAAATGTACGTTCAGTGTAAGAAAGAGAAATTTCGTTATCCACACTGTACATATCATCAACCACATCAATAGAAATTGGTTTAAGCACAACACCTGTTGCCACAATTTTGTGTGTTATTGTAATTTCTGTTGAGTCTTCCATAATTTCTGTTGATATGTTCTCCTGGTTATAATCAAGATTAAAGGATAAATCCAACATGTCATCTTTTGTTAATCCAGCAATTGGAAGTTCGGTTTTTACTGTGTTCGTTTCATAAATTTCGTTGATTTCTGTTTCTTCTTCTTTTGTTGTTTCGTACAAAAGTTTGGAAAACAATTTACCTTCAACAAGAACATAATCTTCGTTGGCTGTTACGGAATCCAACACAAATTGAGAACAATAACTTAAAATTTTGCTTATTGTATTTTTTGTTTCGAAGTTGACAGTATATTCAAAAGAATCGTTTACAACATTTGAAACACATGTGGTTTGAAAGGTGGATTTTTTAACAATCATATTTTCGTAATTACTTGCGTTGTTTGGAAGTGGCAAGTTGACGTAAAGTACTGCATCACAACTAATTTCGCAGTTAACTTTAAGTGCACCCACAGTTGAAACAACAGTACTTACAATGTTGCATTGGCAAAGATTGATAAAACAATCTGTTGTTATTGATGAATCAACAAAAGTTTCTGTAAAATTTTGTGTTTCGTTAATGCTATTTAAAATTCCATCTGTATCCATATAAAGAACTTTAATTCCAATTTTGCCATTTACAATTGCTTTGCCCGATGCACATTCCACCTTGGCATCAAACAAATAACTTTCTGTGTTTATTATGTTTTTTATATCCACATTGGAATCAATCGGTACAGTGATGATTGTGCTGAATGTTTGCTTGTTTAAATTTTTTACATACGTAGTTTTTAATGAATCGTTTTCCATACGACCTCCTAACAAAATAATCTATAATGAATCAATATAAAATATGCCGAACGGATTTTGTATATGCCAATTTAAAATAAAAATATAAACAAATTTTCATATTGTGATGTTATTAAAAATTTTAAGTCAACAAACATACAATTTCACTAAAAACACCAAAAAGATTTAATGAGATTTTCAATTTCGACATTTTAATTTTTAAATGTAAATAATTTTTTAAATTTACGCAAAAACCTTTAATTTTCTTTTTTGTTAATGCGTGCTGTTATGCTAGTATTGACCCGTGTTTCGCGAAAAACATAAAAAGAGGAGAATATGAAAAAACAAACTATTGTACTAGCAGATGAAGACCAAAATACGTTAAGCGAAATGGTTAAAAATTTTACCGAGGACAATTATGAAATTTTAGCAACAACTTCTTCAGGCGAAGAACTTATTGGCCTAATAAAAGACAGAGAACCAGACGTGGTTGTTATGGATATTGTGTTGGCCGGTTGTGATGGTTTTAAAGTTTTGGAAAGTGTTAAAGGTACTCGCTCAAACATTGTTGTGCAATCTTCACTTTCAATGGACGGATTTATCAACAAAGCAATTTCTTCTGGCGCAAAGTATTATTGCATTAAACCTTTTGATGTTTTGACATTAAAAGAAAGAATTGCAGATATTGTTGCTCCAAGCACAAATGGTGGAAATTTGGTTTACAACAAACAAACCAATCATTTGGAAGAAAAGATAACCAACATATTTATTACTGTTGGCATTCCTGCACACATCAAAGGTTACCAATTCTTGCGTGAAGCAATCAAACTTGCAATTGCCAACCCAGAAATCATTAATTCCATAACCAAAAAATTGTACCCAACAATTGCAGAAAAGTATGATACAAGCGCTTCCAAGGTTGAACGTGCAATAAGACACGCAATTGAAGTGGCTTGGAACAGAGGCAAAATTGAAAACATAAATAACCTTTTTGGCATCAAAGTTTATTCAAGTAATGAAAAGCCAACAAACGGCGAATTTATTGCTTTGGTTGCAGACAAAATGCTTATTGAAGGTGCTTAAAATTTCAGTAATAAAATTGTCCACATTTAAAAAATTAAAAAATTTTTAAATTTTAGTGGACTTTTTTTATTTTTATGATTACAATATACTAACGATTATGGAGGTAGCACTATGCCAAAAGTAACCAAACCTGTGTGGATTTTGTGCCCAAGGTGTGAATTAAATTATATTAAAAAAGCAGACAAGTATTGTAACGTTTGCAAAAAGGAAATGAAACTTATTAAGGGTGGAGAAGACGATATTGGAGATTTGGAACTTTGCCCAATTTGCAAAATTAACTTTGTGCAAAACGATGAAGAAATTTGTGAAAGTTGCCGTCAAGAAATGGGCATTGCACCAGACGATGAGCGTGAAGACAAGGAAATTGACGATTGGCACAAATATATTGATGATGATGAAAGCCACGAAGATAGCGAAGAGGACGAAGATGGCTTGACTGATGACGTTTATGATTCCAGCGAATTGGAAGATTCTTCAGGCGTTGTGGAAGGCTTTGAATTTGACGAAGATATGGAAAAAGACCTTGCCGATGCAGCAAGCGAAGACGACGAAGACTTAGATTTGGATATGCTTGACGACGACGAAGATGACGAGGAAGATGAAGACGACGAAGACGACGATGATGATGACGAAGACGACGATGATGACTTATAAAAAATAACCAGCATTTCGCTGGTTTTTTTGTTGGATTTTGGCACAGTGGTTTAAAACTTTTATTTTTGGCGAACATTGTTTGGGGTGAAATATGAAAAAGATGCCAAACACAGTTGAAAATATAAAACAAAAGATTTTAGAACTGAAGGGACAACCTGTTAATTTAAAGATAAACAGGGGCAGGCGAAAAGTTAGTAGTTTTAGGGCGACCATAGAAAATGTTTACGCAAGCGTGTTTACAGTTAAGTCTTTGGGCGAGCAAATGGAAAGCATAAACACGTATTCCTACAACGATATTTTGTGTGGAGAAGTTAAGATTTTAAAAGATTAAATACCCTTATGGGTATTTTTTCTTATGCTTTAATTGTTTGACTTTACGCAGATTTATGAATTATAATAGGTGTTGAATAGGAGCAAACATGAAAACTTATAATCCAATTCGTGGTACGTATGATTATTTGCCACAAGAAGCAAGAATTAGAGAAATTGTAAAGCACAAAATTTTAACCAACTATCAAAACAATGGTTATAATATTATTTCCACGCCAATTTTGGAAAGTTTGGAATATCTTAACAGCAGTGATGGTGGAGATAATCTTAAATTAATTTTTAAAACAATCAAACGTGGCGAAAAGTTAGATTTAACAAAAGAAAATTTAACCGAACAAGATATTGTTGAAGAAGGTTTAAGATACGATTTAACCGTGCCACTTGCAAGGTTTTATTCCAACAACAGAGAAAAATTGCCAACACCTTTTAAGTCAATTCAAATTGACAATGTGTTTAGAGCAGAACGTCCACAACGTGGCAGAAACAGACAATTTTTGCAATGTGATATTGATGTTATTGGCGATAAATCCATTAACGCAGAATTGGAACTTTTAAAAACTGCTGTTGACACTTATGTTGAACTAGGCTTTGAGAATTTAACCTTAAAAATCAACAACAGAAAACTTTTAAATCAACTTGTGCTTTTTGCAGGATTTACAGAAGCAGATATAAACACGGTTTGTGTAACGTTGGACAAGATTGATAAAATTTCTGTAACCGGCGTTATGATGGAACTTATAGAAAAAGGTTTCGACGCAGACAAAATTAACAATTTGGTTGACATTATCAACAATATTCAAGAAAAAGGTTTAAGTGTTGCAACAAATTATGCGGTGGAAAAATCTACCGTTGAAGAACTTGAATATTTAATTTCAACATTAAAAACTTTAACAGGTAACAAACACAACATTGTGTTTGATATTTCCATTGTTCGTGGTCAAGGTTATTATACGGGTACCGTTTATGAATTCTATACAGACGGCTTTAATGGTGCAATTGGTGGTGGCGGAAGATACGATGCCATGATTGGTAAAATCACAGGGGTTGATGCTCCTGCAGTTGGTGTAAGTATTGGATTTGAACCAGTTACAATGCTTTTGAAAGAACGCAACGCAGAGTTTGGTTCCAAGCCAAGTTTGGCTTTGCTTTATGACGAAGATGATGATATTGTAAAAGTGTTTGAAGCAAAGAAAACTTTAATGGCAAAATACAATGTAAGTTTATTTGCTCGCCCAAAAAACATGAAAAGTTTTTACGAAAAAATAATGTTGGTTGCAAGTTATGTAACATCATATAAAGACTACGTTGAAGGAAAAGAAGTTAAACATTTGGTTTAGTACAAAGGAGAAATTATGGATAAATACGCAGAAGTTCGCGTATGCATTGCACACAATAACCCAAGCATAAGAAGACATGAAAACAAGTGTGTTTTATGTGGCAGATGCAAAGATATTTGCAAAAAGCAAATGGGTGTTTCTGGTTACGGCGAATATGATGCAGAAGACGAAATTTGCATTAACTGTGGGCAATGTGCAAATGCTTGTCCTGTTGGTGCAATAACCGAACAAGACGATGCAGACGAAATGATGGACGCAGTTAATAATCCAAAGAAAAAAGTTGTGGCAATAATAAGCCCTGCAGTTCGTGTTTCTTTGGGCGAATTGTTTGGCTTTTCTGCTGGGGAATTTGTTGCAGGCAAGGCCGTTGCATTATTAAAACAACTTGGCATCGATTATGTTTTTGATGTTACCTCTGGTGCAGACCTGACTGTAATGGAAGAAACAAGCGAATTTTTGGAAAGATTAAACAACAAAAAAATTTTACCAATGTTCACAAGTTGTTGTCCTGCATGGGTTAAATTTGTCGAACAATTTTATCCACAATATATTGGCAACATTTCAAGTTGCAAAAGTCCAATTTCAATGCAAGCAAGTTTAATAAAATCTTATTTTGCAGATAAAGTTGGGCTTAAACCAGAAGAATTGTTTGTTGTGGCAATTACACCATGTGTTGCAAAGAAATTTGAAATTAAACGTCCAGAGTTAAGAGATAACTATGGCTCAAACACAGATTTAGTTGTAAGCGTAAGAGAACTTGGTCGTTTATGTGAAAACAAAGGCATTAATTTTGCAGAACTTAAAGATTGTGAATTTGATTCCTTCTTTCCAACAGGCAGTGGTGCTGGCACAATTTTTGGTGCAAGTGGTGGAGTTACTGAAGCAGTTTTGCGTACAGCATATTATTTGTTAAACAATGAAGACGCACCGGCAGATTTCTTTAAATTTGAAGCATTGCGTGGTTTTAAAAATATAAAAACTGCAAATGTGGACCTTAAAAAAGTAACTGTTAATGTTTGCGTGGTTTGTGGAACATCTAATGCAAGAGAAGTTTTGCAAGATTTAAACAAATTCGGCTACGACCTTATTGAAGTTATGGCTTGTCCAAACGGGTGTGTTGGTGGTGGCGGTCAACCAAGAAGTGATAAAGCATATGCAATTAATGCTGAAAAACGTGCTGAAGGGCTATATAATAAAGATGCAGGTACAAGCATCAGAGCAAGTTACAAAAATCCTATAATTAAAAATGTTTATGACGAATATTTGATTAAACCTTTAAGTGAAAAAGCAAAAAAATTATTACATACAACATACAGCAAAAGATAATTTGGGGGAATTATGGAAAAATCCGTTGAAGAAGTAAAAAAAGAATTTATTGAAATTTATAATAAATATATTAAAAGGGAAGGCGCAGATAAATTGTTGGATTATTTAGAAAATAATTCCGATTTCTTTACTGCTCCAGCATCTGGCAGACGTCATTGTGCGTTTGAAGGTGGGCTTGCCGTTCATTCTTTAAACGTTTACAACAGATTAAAGAAAAACATTGTTGCAGAATATGGCGACAAATACGCCGACGTCGTAAGTGATGAAAGTATTGCCATTATGGGTTTGTTGCACGATGTCTGCAAAATGAACACATATACTGTGGATTACAGAAATCAAAAGATTGATGGTCAATGGGTGCAAGTGCCTTATTATGCTTATAATAATACACTTCCTTATGGACACGGTGAAAAATCCGTTTATATAATTAATGGATACATTCGTTTAACAAGAGAAGAAGCAATGGCAATAAATTGGCACATGGGTGGTTTTGACCCAAGGGCACAGTGTGGCGACGATTTGTCGACTGCATTTAATATGTTCCCAACGGCAGTGCTTTTACACATTTCAGATTACGAAGCAACTTATTTAGATGAAAAATAATAAAAAAATCCACAAAAAATGTGGATTTTTTAATTTAAATAATTTTTAATTAATTTTTTTATATATTTTTAAATATTTATTTTTTTATTTTTTGCATTAACAAAATATGCTAAAACTTCATAAAACATTATGAGGTGAAAATGGCAAATGCAAATGATTTTTTAATTGGAGCAAATGACGAACATGGATTAAATCCACCAACTGCTGGAAAGCGTACCCCAACTTTACCGTACATAAACAGAAGTTTTTATGAAAATGAATTTAACAAGCAGGCAAAATTAAATTTTATTTTTGCGTGTTTAAGATGTGGATTTAATATTTATGATG
>CALCEI010000108.1 GCA_937900575.1 uncultured Clostridia bacterium | reverse complement strand
AACGTGCAAACTATCTGCAGTTGGGTCCACACCATGATAAATTGTGATTGGAGAGCCATTAAGCATTTTTTTCAACAACTCTTCATCTGTTGTTTGATAAATTAAGTTTCTTTCTTTTAATGTTTCAAATAAATTCATAATGCCTCTTATTTTCTACTATCCCACAAACTTGCAATCCAAGTTTCAATAATGTTGCCATGGATAATGTATTTATCCACAACAGTATCTGCTTGGTTATAAACAAATTTTTCTATATACGTATGTTCGTTAACCAGTGGAGTGATTGTTTGGTTTACAACAGGAATTAATGTTAAGAACACAACTGCAATGTTGATTGCAAAGATGATTAAACCTGCTTTAACAATGCCAAACAACAAACCAAAGAATCTGTTTAAACCACCAATAACTTTTGTACGTGCCAAATTTTCAAACAATTTTGAAAGGAGCCAAACAGCAAGTTTAAGCACAACAAACACAAGTATGGCAGAAATTACCATCATGCAAACCCAACCAATTGAAGAACCAACAACGCCAGCAACGGTTGTGCCTTCTGGCAAAACTGAAACATCTCTGCCTGTGAAGATTGATTTTGTAAGTGTTGCCAAAATTCCGTTTAACCCTGCAGGGATTGCAGCAATAACGGCGTCTGCACTGCCAAATTCTGCAACTGCTTTGCCAAAGAAATCTGGACTTGCACTTGTAAGCGGACCTTGCAATGCATTGCCAATGTCACCACCAAAATCGTGTATGCCATTTATCCACCTTGCAACATATTTTGCAACCAAAAGTGCAACAATTAAACAAACCACCCAACTGAACAAAGAAAAGAATGATTTGAAGAACCCTTTTTTAAGACCTATAATAGCAAAAATGACAACAGCCAACACAAGTGCTACGTCAATAATAATACCAACAACTGCCATAATTTGCCTCCTATTATTTTTTTATTTTAACACAAGTGTTAAATTTTGTAAACAATTTTGTTAACAAACGCACGGGCTTATTACAACATTATTATCTAAATTTTGCTAAAAATTAATAGATTATAAAAAGGTATTTAATGGTAAAATATCATATATAACGTTAAAATGATTTGATAATCTTTTGTTATTATGTTAATAACATAAA
>CALCEI010000107.1 GCA_937900575.1 uncultured Clostridia bacterium | reverse complement strand
AAGAAGTTGTTGAAGAAACAGCAACTGAAGCTGTTGAAGCAGAAGAACCAAAAAAGGAAGAAGTTGCAAAACCAAAACGCATTGTGGATACAACTGCATTGGAAGCAAAAGCAAAAGAATTTTTGTTGGGCTTGGCAAAGCATGTTGATGAAAATGCAGAAGTAAGTTCAACTGCAGGCGAAAATGAAATTACCTTTGAAATTAAAGGTGAAAATGTTGGCAAACTTATTGGTTATCATGGCGAAAGTTTGCAAGCAATTCAAATGCTTTTAAGTGGACTTAAAGGAAAAGGCGAAGGCCCTGTAAGAATGTACGTTGACGTTGCAGGTTACAAACAAAACAGAAATCAAAACATCATTGACCTTGCAAACAGAATTGCAGAACAAGCAATTAAAATTGAACGCAACATTCACTTGGACCCAATGAACGCTTATGACAGACGTATTGTTCATACAACCTTGCAAGGTAGAGATGATGTTACAACAGAATCCACCGGCGAAGGCGAAAAACGTCACGTTGTTGTTAAACCTATTTTTAAGAAATAAATTTGGGGGAATTTAAATTTATGGAACAAATAAATACACAAGAAAATTTAAATGAATTTGACATTAAAACTGAAAAGGTTAAAAAGTTGGAAGCAAACGGTGAAAAAGCATACAAAGCAAAGTTTGCAAAAACTCATGAAATTCATGACTTGGAAAAAATTGAATTGGGCACAAAAGTTTCAGTTGCTGGACGTATGATTTTTAAACGTACTTTTGGCAAACTTATTTTTGCGCGCCTTTATGCAATTGGTGATAACTTTGACATCAATTTTAACGAACCAATCCGTACAAGTGTGCAAATCAGTTTAAGCATGCAAATTGTTGGAGAAGAGGCCCTTGCAAAATTCAAAGAATTTTGTGATGTTGGCGATTTTGTTGGTGTACATGGTGAATTGTGCCGTACACAAACAGGCGAACTTACAGTGCAAGTTGAAAAGTTTGAATTACTTTCAAAAGCACTTCGTGGTTTGCCAGAAAAATTCCACGGTTTGACAGATACCGAAGCAAGATATCGTCAAAGATATTTGGATATCATTTCCAATGAAAAAAGTCGTTTGGCAGTTTTGGTGCGTTTTAAAGTTACACAATTCTTGCGTGAATTTTACATTAAGCACGGTTTCTTGGAAGTTGAAACACCAGTTTTGCAAAACGCAGTTGGTGGTGCACTTGCAAAACCTTTCCACACACATCACAATGC
>CALCEI010000106.1 GCA_937900575.1 uncultured Clostridia bacterium | reverse complement strand
ATTGTTTTTTTATCTAACACACGCACCTCAACATTTACATTATATCACTTGCATATATTTTTTGCAAACTTTTATAAAATATTTATTTGTATACAAATAAACGTATTATTTTGTTAATTCCTTGTATTCTTCAAGTTTTTCCTTAATGTAAGCAAAGGCTTCGTCGAATGGAGTGGTTGTTGTTAAGTCAACTCCAATTTCTTTAAGAATTTCAACTGCCTTTTTGTCTGTTCCATTTTTAAGAAATCTAATGTAATTGTTAACATAATTTTTATCTTTTAAAATTCTTGTTACAAGTGCTATGGCAGTAATTAGGCCTGTTGAGTATGAATAAACATAGTAATGCCTATAGAAATGTGGTATTCTTGACCATTCAAATTTTGTACACTCTGGAATAATGCAACTTGTGCCAAAATAGTCTTTTACAATTTCCATATATTTATCATTTAAGTCTTGATAAGTAAGTGGTTTTTCCTGCTCAATGGAAGAGTGCACGTAAAGTTCAAATTCAGAGAACATTGTTTGCCTGAAAATTGATGAACGTACTGTGCGAAAGAATTTTTGCAAATGTGCAATTTTTTCTTCTTTATTGCTGGTTTTAAGCATGTATTCTGTAAGCAACAATTCATTAAGTGTGCTTGCAATTTCAGCAGAGAAAGTTGTTATTTCTGCTTTTTCCATTGGTTGAGTTTCGCAAAAGTATTCTGCGTTTATGCAATGTCCCATTTCATGTGCCAAAGTGCTTACAGAGTAAAAATTGTTTGTCCAATTTGTTAAAATCAAACTTTTTGCACCATAGCAATGTGTGTTATAAGCGCCAGAATTTTTGTTTTGGTTTGGCATGTAGTCAATGGACTTATCACTTAATTTATATTTTACTTTGTTGATGTAATCTTGTCCAAGTGGAGCAAGTGCTTCCAACATAATTTTTTGGCCTTGTTCAATGGAGATTTCACCAAAGTTGCTATCATCAACGGATAAATCGTAAATGGCGACATCTTTAAAATTTTTGTGTTTTGCATAGATTTTGATGTAATCCCGCATTAATTTTGTGTTATTTTTTACGCATTTTAAATTATTTTCGAATACAACTTGTGGTACATCTTCTTCAAATAAAGCATTTTGTAAAGCAGATTTATAGTTTTTTAATTTGATAAAATCATTAAGTGCTTTAACATCTTGCAAGTAAAGTTCGGCAAGTGTTTTGTTGAATTTACTGTAGCCATTAAGTAAGGTCAGGTAGGCATTTTTTCTTAAAATATCGTCCTTGCTGAAAAGGAATTTTGAATAACTTGCTTCATCAAATTTGTGGGTGTTACCCAAAGAATCTTTTATATCATCAAACTTAAGTTCACTTGTTGTAAAAATATCATAAACATTTTGTGTGTCAACCAAAGCATTACTAATTTTGGAAAGAAGCACTGTGCTTTTTTCGTCCAATTTGTGAGGTTTAGATTTTATTACGTCTTCAATCATATTGTTGATGTCTTTGGAACGTGGGTCGAGCAGGAGAGATTTTAAATATGCTTCATCCAAATCTTCAATTTGCGCTTTTAGTGGTGCTTCTGCTTGATTAAATTTTGTTAAAGCAACATCTAATCTTGAAGAAAGTTTTAACATTTCAACATCTGCATTGTCTGTTTCAAGAGTGTTAAAAACATAATAAATAAATTTTTGTATGTTCATTTCCTTATCTTTGTAAGATAGCATAAATTTAAAGAATGTTTCTTTGTCTGTTAATTTACCATAATATTTTGGCAATTCTTCTGTTAAAAAGTTAATGTCTTCAAATGCTTTTTCAACATCTTTTTTATCCTTAAACAAGCCGATATCCCATTTATATTTTTCATCAACTTCGTTTCTTTTTTGCATGTTGCCTCCTTAATTTATAATAATTTTATTTTTATTTGACTTTTTGTCAAGTAAAACGAATGTTTGCAGGGTGTTTCGACCTTATTTGCACTTTAAATTTATTTGTTACCAAACACTTGAAAAGATTGCATTTGTCTGTTATAATTAAAGATGACTAAAAATTCGGTTTTGGGCAAAACTTAAAGGATAAAGTATGTTGGAAAATATTATTATTAAAGGCGCAAAAGAAAACAATTTAAAGGATATCAATTTAACAATTCCTAAAAATAAATTGATTGTTTTTTCTGGCGTCAGTGGTTGTGGAAAATCCACACTTGCATTTGATACAATTTATGCAGAAGGTCAACGCAGGTATATGGAAAGTTTATCTAGTTACGCAAGGCAATTTTTGGGTCAAATGAACAAGCCAAATGTGGAAAGTATTGATGGCCTTAGCCCTGCAATTTCCATAGACCAAAAAAGCACAAACAACAACCCACGTTCAACTGTTGGCACAATAACAGAAATTTATGATTACATGCGTTTGTTGTTTGCTCGTATTGGAAAACCTTATTGTCCAAAATGTGGCAAGCCAATTTCTGTTCAGACTTTGGACCAAATTGTTGATAGAATTTTGGAATGTGAAGATGGTAGCAAGATGCTTGTTATGGCACCAATTGTTCGCAATCAAAAGGGGACACAAGAAAATGTGCTTGCAGGCCTTAAAAAAGACGGATACGTACGTGTTATGGCAGATGGCGAGATATATTCTCTTGACGATGCCATTACACTTGATAAGAATAAGAGACACAACCTTTATGTTGTTGTGGACAGGATTGTTAAACGTGAAGATATAACTTCAAGATTAACCGAATCTGTGCAAAAATGTTTATCTCTTGCTGACGGGTTGGTTGTGGTTAACACAAATGGAGTGGATAAACTTTACAGTATAAAATATTCTTGTGTGGATTGTGGTGTTTCAATACCCGATATTGAACCAACATTGTTTAGTTTTAACAGCCAAACAGGTGCTTGTCCAAAATGTGCAGGTTTGGGTTATGTAATTAAAATTAGTGAAAAATCCATTGTAAAAAACGATAAACTTTCAATAAATGAAGGTGCATTGTCAGTTATGGGCTTTAATATTGACGCAACAGGCATGACAAAAAAGGCACTTACAAAACTTTCAAAAGTTTACGGTTTTTCTTTGGACGTGCCATACTGCGAATTGCCTTTGGGAATAAGAAACATATTACTTAATGGAGAAAAAGGTGACAAAGAAAGAATGGCACCAAATTTCCACCAATATGTTGTGAATAAAGATGCCTTGTTTATGGGCATTGTGCCAGATTTGTTGCGTCGTTTTCAAGATAGCGAAAGTGAGTTTGTAAAAGAAGAAATGTACAAACTTATGACAGAAGATACATGTCCTGAATGTCTTGGGAAAAGGCTTAATGAAAGTGCACTTTCAATTAAAATTGATGGTAAAAACATTTTTGAAGTTTGTGATATGCCAATAAGCAAAATTTATTCGTTTATTTGTGATTTAAAACTTACAAAAACAGAAGAAATTATTGCAGAAAGCATTGTTAAAGAAATTAGAGCGCGTTTATCATTCTTGGTTAATGTTGGTTTAACTTACCTTTCACTTAACAGACGTGCAGGAACACTTTCTGGTGGTGAAGCACAACGTATTAGGCTTGCAACACAAATTGGCAGTGGATTAAGTGGTGTTTTGTACATCTTGGACGAACCAAGCATTGGCTTGCACCAAAGGGATAATGATAAGCTTATTGACACCTTAAAAAATTTGCGAGATTTGGGCAACACACTTATTGTTGTTGAACATGATGAAGATACAATTCGCCAAGCAGATTATTTGGTGGATATTGGTCCACAAGCAGGTGTTCATGGTGGTAGAGTTGTGGCACAAGGAAGTGTAAATGACCTTATTGCTTCAAAAGAATCTGTTACGGGTAAATTTTTGTCTGGCGAAATGAAAATTGAAGTTCCAGAAAAACGCAGAAAGATTGAAAAAGGTTACATTGAACTTATTGGTTGCACGGAACATAACATTTCCAACCTTAATGTAAAAATACCAAAAGGTGTTTTCACTTGCATAACAGGTGTAAGTGGCAGTGGTAAGTCAACATTGGTTAACGATGTGTTCTATAATGCATTGTTTAACAAAATAAACATGCGTGATGATGCCACAAATTTAAAACAAATTAAAAACATTGAAGAAATTGATAAAGTTGTGCAAATAGACCAAACACCAATTGGTCGTACACCAAGAAGCAATCCTGCAACATATTCCGGTGTTTTTGGTAAAATTAGAGAATTGTTTGCAAGTACACCACAAGCAAAAGAAAAGGGTATGGTTGCTGGTAACTTTAGTTTTAACGTGCCGGGTGGAAGATGCGAAGCGTGTTCTGGTGATGGTGTAAAAAGGCTTAGAATGTACTTTATGGCAGACGTTTATGTGCCATGCGAAGTGTGTGGTGGCAAGCGTTATAGCCGTGAAACATTAGATGTAAAATATAAAGGCAAATCAATTTATGATGTGCTTGAAATGACCATTGATGAAGCCTATGAATTCTTTGAAAATCAACCATCAATAAAGAACATTTTGCAAACTTTGGTTGATGTTGGTTTGGGTTATATAAAATTGGGTCAAAGTGCAACCACACTTTCTGGTGGTGAAGCACAAAGACTTAAATTGGCAACCGAACTTACAAGGCGAGACACAGGCAACACTGTTTACATTCTTGACGAACCAACCACAGGTTTGCATAGTTACGATGTTAAAAAACTTATCAACATTTTGCAACGTCTTGTTGGCAAAGGCAACACAGTTGTTGTTATTGAGCATAATTTGGACGTTGTAAAAACTGCTGATTATATCATTGATATGGGACCAGAAGGTGGGCTTGGTGGTGGTCAAATTGTTGCATCTGGCACACCAGAAGAAATTTGCAAGGTTGAAGGTTCTTACACGGGACTTTACCTTAAAAAGATGTTAAATTAAGTTGCTTAAAGTTATACTGTTGGATTCTTTTAAACCATCAATATTATATTTTAAAAGCCCAGAATAAGTTATTGCATCTTCTTGGCTTTTGTTGGTGGCAGAGGCAGTTAAATATTGCAAATAATCAGAAACAGGTTGCAAATCTTTGCGAGAAATAAACAAACTTAAAACGTCCATTTCTTTTGTCCAATAAGCATTAAGCGAATTTATTTTATCTTGCAAATCTTTGTTTGATATGTCAGTTGAAGAAAGCGCAGTTGAAATTTCTGTGCTTTCTTTTTGCATATGGTTAAATATTGTGTTGGTGTTTATTGTATCCCAAATTATTACACCACTAACTGCAAGGAGAAGGGTTAAAAGTGGAATCCAAAGTTTCATAATTTCACCTCTTTTTTGTAGTCTTCAACAACTTTGTATTGTTCGCCTTTTTGTTGATAGTAAACTTTGCCAGATTCGTCAATTGAAAGGATAATTAATTTTTTTTGTTTAAGTTTGAAGTGGCTTATTATTGCATTAAGTTCATCTTGCGATAAGTTTATCTGTTTAAGTTCATTTTTAATCAATTTTCCATCAGAAATTAATATGTGTGGCAGTTGTGCAGGTGGGTTGTTAACCTTAACATCTTCTGCCGTTGCAGGAGCAACAGAACTTACAGGAACAACACTCATTTTGCCGTTTGTTTCAATTATGGCATAAAGCACTTGGTCAAAATTATAGTAGTTGCATTGACGCAAACTTTCAATTAAATCATCAATGTTCATGTTAAGGTCTTTAAGTGTTTGATATTCAATACCTTTAGGGCTTATTACAACCACAGGTTTGCCACTTATAATTCTACGGAAGAATATGCTTTTGCGAGTTATAAAAGTTATTAAATAATGAATAAGCACCAAAATTGCAAGTGGTAAAATACCGTTTAAAAGTGGTATGTTTGTATCACTCATTGGCAGAGTTGCAAGGTCAGCAATAATAAGCGTTATAACCAATTCGTACGGTTGCATTTCGCCAATTTGTCGTTTGCCCATCAAACGTAAAAATACCAAAACGGTAAAATAAATTATTAAAACTCTTAAAAAAATTAGAAACATAATAAAAGTTTGTGCTTCTAATTTAAAAATATGTAATATTTTATGTTAATTAATTTTCTTTTTTCGTTTTAAAAGCGCAAGCAAATCGCCAAAATCGTAAACCTTAAACATATAAATTAAAATTAGAGTTGCAAGCATGGAAATTCCACCACCAACAACACAAGCAAAGAACATAGGCAATATGTTTATTGTTATGTTTGCAACGAAATGCCCAAGCAAACTGCAAGGCAGAATTATCACAGCATATTTTGCAATCATTGGCAGAATGTTCAATTTAATGTTTGGTACAACCTTTTTTATTTTTATGTAGTTTAACAAACTTATTGTTGTCATGTGTAAGAAGAAAGAAATGATTACGGAATTTATGCCAATAAGTGGAGTTAGCACGCACAGGCTTACAATTAAGACCACTGCGCCAATGATGTAATTTACAAATGATTTAACTTCCATGTTTAGTGCGTCCAAAATGCTTCCTGTTAAATTACATAATGTTAATGGTACCATGCAAATTGCACCAAGTTGTAACATAACACCAGACATTTGGTTGTTGTATAAAATTATGCCAATAAGGTCGCCAACCGAAATATAGAGTGGTAAAAACATCATGCTGAAAAAGATGGAAACTTCCAAGGATTTGTTTACATTGGTTTGTATTGAATCTACTTCATTTTTTGCAAGCATAGAACTGATGGAAGGTATAAGCACCATGCTTATGCTACCTGTTATTGTCATTGGTACGTAGAGGAGTGGTATTGTCATACCCATTACAACACCAAAACTTGCAACTGCTTCAGACTGTGTGTAACCAGCCAACAAAAGCATGGCAGGTATTATTAAAGTTGTTATTGGTTGAACAAGTGAATTTGCAATGCGAACACCGGTTATTGGAACTGCACTTTTTAATAAATTTTTGTATTCTCCACGACCAAAATTGAATTTTGCACTTTTAAGGTAAATAAACATGGTTATTATGGCAGAAACAATGCAAGTTATGTTGAATGCCACTGAAGAAAGTTTTGTTGCTTCAAAACAATCTGTTACGTTAATTAACATAATAACTGTTAAAACAAATCTAATAATTTGTTCAAGCAGTTCAGTCAGTCCACAGGCGAAAAAATTGTTTTCTCCCCACAAAGCACCACGAAAAATCGCATAAACGGCACTTGCAATTATGGAAGGAATCATAATAATTATAAGTTCAACAGCACGGCTATCTGTTAAAATTATGCCCCAAACCGATTTAAGCACAAGTAATAAAGCAGAAGATATAACTGCAACAAATAGGGCGATTATAAGCGAAGTTGTTACAACCTTGTTTCGTTCACGAAGTTGATTGTTGGCAATATACTTGGAAACACTTTTTGCTGTAGAAAGTGGAAGTCCACTTGCAATAAGAGTCATAAACACGCCAAGAATGGAACTTGCCATTTGGTATAATCCCAAACCTTCAGCACCCAATTTTCTTGTTAAGTATATGCGAAAAAAGAAGCCCAAAGTTCTTGTTATAACCGAAAATATTGTAACCACGGCAACTGCTTTAAAAATAGATTTCATACTTGTCCTAACATAATATATTGTTTAATTCAACTTGTTATGAATTACTATTTTAAAGTTTTTGGAATATAAATATATATGGAAATAAAGATGAGTCGGCAGTTTTATTATAAAATTCTGCCAAATGAAACATTAAAAGAGTTGTGCCAAAAATTTAATTCAAGTACGGATAACATTTTGCGTAACAATAGCAACTTAAATTTGTACGCAGGCGAATGGGTTAAAGTTGACGTCAATAATTTTTTAACGTACGTTGTAAAACCAATGGAGACGTTAACAGATGTTGCCAAAAAGTTTGATGTTGGCAAAGAAAAACTCATGCAAGACAACAACCTTAAGACAGACAAATTGTTTATTGGTCAAAACTTAAAAATTTATAAATAAAAAAGACGCTATTTTGCGTCTTTTTCTGTTTCTTTTTCTTCAACTTTAATTGGAGAAGATTGCAATTTTTTGATTGTTGAATTGATGAATGCATCTGTTTTTGTGTATTCAATATCATTTTCAATCTTTGTCAAACTCATACCATAACCAGAAGCAGTTTGTTGGCTACGTTTCATTTCTTTTTCAAGTTGCTTAATTTCTGCTGGATTGCCACGTTTAATTTTAAGCTCACGCAAACGGGATAAGTTGTGTTTGTAGTCTTGCTCAAATTGTTCACGTTGTGCTTTTAAATCTGCTGCTTGTTTTTCAAGTTCACGCAATTTTTCTTCACGTAAAGTTGTTGCTTTGCGCATATAGTATTGTTTGCTTACCGTCTTTGCTCTGTCATAATCATTTTTGGTTTTCTTTGTTGGTTTTTTGAAGTTGATTTTTTTCATTATAACTGCTGCAACAGTGATTACAATTGCAACTGCAAAGATAATTGAAGGTATCATATAAATTAAAGTTTGTGTTGACATTCCTGTGTTTTCCTTTGTTTCTTCTTCGTCTGCATCTTCATCTTCGCTTTCTTCTTGGGATTCAATTGTTTTTGTTAAGATAAGTGCATTTTCTTTGGATACGGAATCAAAATTTTCCAACTCGCCTTCAAATTCGATGTCTGCCACAAACACTTTGCCACTTGCTTTTAATTCTTCTGTGCCAAGTGCAATGGTAAGGTAGGAATTTACAGTTTTGTTTGGTGTTACACAGAATGTGTAAGTTTTCCAACCATTTGTTCCGTCTTTTTCTGTTGATACGTTTTTAAATTGTTGTTCAAATTCACTAAGTTTTAAAGTTAAACCAAGGCCCTGATTGTCTGTTTCAATGTTTTCTGTGAACACTTTAAGTGAAATTTTATAATTTTTGCCTTCGCTTAATTCGTAAGGTAAGGTTGAAGTGTAACTGAAATTGCCTTTTTCTAACATATTGATTGCCAAACTGTTTGTGCCTTCTGCAATTGATTCAAAACTTGTTTTGTTTGCTTCGTTTACCAAAGCAGAGTGAGATTTTACATCAGTAATAATTCCTGCATATCTTGCTGTTCCATTTGCTTTAAAATAAAGTGGAAGAGCAAAGTTTTCTGTTGTTTCTGCTACAACAAGATTTGTTAAGTCAACTTTTACAACTTGGTCGTAATTTTGTTTGTATGCAAGTGGTTCATCTTCTGGGTTGATACTTGTTGGTTTAGCAGGGTAATCAAACATTGCATTGTCAACAAATGTGTAAGCGTGGTTTTTGCTTGTTAAAGAAACTTTTAATGAAACGTTAAGGTCACGTTCACCACCGTTTACGTAGAAAGCAACAGTTTGCCAACTGCCGTTTGCGTGAACTAAACATGAACAGAGTGTAATTTCTTGTTCGTTTACAGTTGCAACCAAGGATAATTCGGTTGCTTCGTTTTGTGGGAATACACTAACAGCAAATTTGTGAATTTCGTTGTGCCCAAAGGATTTTGCTTCGCTTGTGTAACTTAATGTATCCTTTTCTGTGTAAGCAGAATTGAACATCATAAGCATATTGTTGCTTGAAGTTGTGCCATTTGGATTTGTTAATGTAGTGTTGAAGGTTGAACCAATGATGTCATTATAATTTGTTTTTAAGCCTTCAAGTTCACTTGTGTTTATTACACCATAAAGTTGTGTGTGGTCTGCTTTTCCTGTTGTAACTTTCCATGATGCTGGGTCAGCAGGATAAGGTTTTGTTGCATCTTTTGCTTGCACGTCATCAAAATATCCGTTTACAAGTATTTGTGATGCATCTGCAGTATGCTTGTTTGCCAAATCAATCGTTTGAGCAACTGAACCTGTTGAAACGTTGTTGTAAGTTGAATATGTTACATTCTTAACTTGAATTTGAGAGAAGTATGCAACGGCCTTTTCAACATTTATGTTAAGTTTATAAGTTTTTGTTTCGCTTGAGTGTGATTTAACATAGAAACTGTAAACTTTATAATCATTTGTTAATGTTGAAGATGTTGCTGAAGTGATTGATAAAGCCTTTTCCGTTGTTGTGGAAACATCTGCTGTTTCTTTTGGAGAATAAGTTAATGTAACTTTTCCATTTGCATTAACAGATTTAACTTTTGCAAACACTTTAACTTCGTAGATTCTGTTTGGTTCAAATGTAAACAAGTTTGAATTTACATCGTAACTTGCTTTGCCGTTTGTCGCGTCAACATGCAATGCAGAAGTGTTGCCAAATGTATCATTATATTCTTGTGAAGTTGCAACAAATTCATGTGTTGCATTTTCTCTGTTTATTTCTGTTAAGATGCCAGAAGTATATTCAATTTTTGTTGGTGTTGCCACTTCAGTTGCAATGTATGTGCTTTGGTCTGCACTTGATTTTCTTAAAGCATATTCGTCTGCACTTAACTTGCTTGCAGAAAGGTTATCGTACAACACAACACCTTTGCCATTTATGTGAAGTTCAAAGTAAACACTTTTTGCTTCAGTTGTTTTTACAAAGAACATGTAAGTTGTCCATTGTTTATAAGAACTTTTGTTTTTCAAAGCATAAACTTCTTGTTGGTTGGAATCTGTAAGGTACATACTTGCAATGCCGTCTGTTGTGTCTGTATATACGTCTGCAGAAATCATGTAATAAGTGTCAGCATTTAAAGAGATTGTGGAAGATGTACGATATCCGTAATCAAGCAAAGCAGAGCTGTCGTTTTTAAACATTAAAACGTAAGCATCATCACTAAAACGGGCTGCCAAATTATATTTTTTGTATGTTTCATCTGTAAGACAGATGACTTTTGCATCAACAGTTTGAGCATCGTACGTTTCGGTTGTGTGTGTTGAATTTACAAATGTAAAATTGTTTGGAGCATTTTTTGATGATTTATTAACAAAGTTAGAGTTTGCTATTGAAACATTTTCACTTGTTGCATAAGCGTATTTTGTTGAATTGAAAATTTTAAATATACCAACACCTGCCAAGACAAAAAACAAACATGTTGCAAGGCATGTGAATACGTGTTTTAAGGATTTGCTTTTTATTTTCATTGTAACCTCGAATTAATTATTGCTATAAACTAAATTATTATAATATAATACAGAAAAAATTGCAAACTTTTTT
>CALCEI010000105.1 GCA_937900575.1 uncultured Clostridia bacterium | reverse complement strand
TTAGAGATCCTGGAGAAACATCTAAAATTCGATTATTTAATCCCTTTGCTTTTAATTCGCAATTTAAATTTTCAATAAAAATATCAAAACTATAATTTTCTTTTTTCCCATTTTATTTATCACCTTTCATATTTAAGTACAATTTCATAAATTCCCTGTACAATTCTTCCTTTGTGAATCTGTCAACATCAGGCGAATTGAAAACTTCTTTTGCCCTTTCCAGCAAATCAACAGCATCATCCTTTGGATATATGCCAAAGTAATCAAGACCAACACCAAAGATATTTGCCAGCCTTTGCAGATCACGCAGATGAGGTGAACGCCTGCCAATTTCATAATTCGATATTGCAGAACGCGTTGTTCCCATTTTGATTGCCACATCTTCCTGCGACATAAAGCGATCTTTCCGCAGCTGCTTCAGTTTTTTTCCTATATCTTCAGACATTTGCAACACCACCTTTATTTCTGACACTAAACAATTCTAATACACAGTGTAACGCATTGCAATCAAAAGTATTCATAAAATACACAATCTGTCAACAAAATGTAGAAAAATGATTGACAAAGTAGGCACAAAGCACTATAATATAATTGTAAATAAGAGATACGGAAACACCGAAAGGAGATAGAACAATGAAGTACGAACTTGAAAACGGATACATAACTTACAGCGTGGATGATATGGATGAAGAAGCACTTGTAATTGAAGAAGTGGTTGTGAATGAAAAGAGAATGGGAACAGGCAGACAGCTTGTTGAACACGTTATTGAAGAAGCGGATGGAAAGACAATCAGCCTTTGCGCATATCCAATTAATGATGATATGGAGCTTGCAGAACTGATTGAGTTTTACGAATCCTGCGGATTTGAACTTGAATGGGATGATGGAAACACAGCAATTATGAACATCAACGCATAAAAATGAAAGCGTTTACATTTAGAAAGGGAGAAATACATATGAAGAAAGCATTAATTGCAACACTGCTGGCGTTGTCAATGGCGATGCCAGCGCACGCCTGCACAGATGGATTGATTACTGATGGTGATTACCATTTTGCAAGTTTTCCAGTAAGCCATTTTACGCAGTACATAGCTGAAAAAAGGCTTGAAGAGGAACAGACCGAAAAAGGAATAAACGCACGCGAAACGCGCGAAAAAACGCGTTTAACGCAATATGAAAAGGCGTTGTGTGAACAGGCTTGCGATGAAGAGGTTTGCAGCTGTGAAACGCCAGTTGAATATCTAGGCAAATTCACTGCACACGCATATTGCGGTTGTGATTACTGCAATGGCGAATGGACAGGACAACCAACAGCATCAGGAACAAATTATGTTGAAGGAAGAACAGTTGCTGTTGATCCGTCAGTAATTCCATTAGGAAGCAAGATTGCTGTTGAATATGCAGATGGAAGTATTCAGGAATTTGTTGCAGAAGATACAGGCAGCGGAATCAATGGCAAAATGCTGGATGTGTATATTGCAGACCATCAGCGCGCTTGGGATTTTGGCAGCAAAACAGTGAAAGTATATTTAGAGGTGGAAAATGAAGAGGTACAGAATTAGAAAAGGCAGCTTCCTGTGGTGGATGGAAGGCGTGCTTGTAACAGCGTTAGGAATCGCAAACATTTGGCTTTGGTTTGGGATATACAGATTTTGAAGTAAAGCCAGCAGATGTTTCTATGGTAAATACCACAGTTACTGTTAAGGCAGAAGTTAAAAATACTGGTAAATATAAAGGAAAAGAAGTTGTTCAATTCTATTTATCTAAGCCTTATACAAATTACGACAAACAAAATCA
>CALCEI010000104.1 GCA_937900575.1 uncultured Clostridia bacterium | reverse complement strand
ACGAGCGTGGCCGTGTAGACATGCGTCTTGAAAAGAAATTATAATAAAAAAACTAGGCAATTTGCCTAGTTTTTTGTTGCATTAAATACCTTGATCTGCTGTTCTAAAATTTTCTGTTATATTTTCATTAGATTCAAAGAACTTTTTGTTATCTTTTGCAAAAGTTTCAAGTTCAAAAGCACCAATTTCTTGAAGATGTGGATAAATTTCCTCTTTTTCTTCATCTGTAAGTTTTCTTAAGTTTGTAACTTGAGCTTTGTTTAAAGTGTAAACAGGTGCAACAATCAAGAATTTTGGGCTCTTTTTCAACAAGTTTGCATATAAAGTTTCCATTGGTTTTTTACGATTTGCAATTGGATTATTTTTATCTTTCAAACTTTCTGTTTCAATAACTTTAAATTCACTGTATATTTTTGCAATTTTTTCTTTAAATTCTGCCATTAAAGTTTTTACTTCTGCAAAACTGAGTGAATTGCCGCCTCTTTCTTCAAATTTAACCAAAATTTCTGCAGATAATTTTTCTGCTTCTGCAACAAGACAGCCAAGTTCCATAAACATTTTGGACCTTGCTTCGTTCATTAATCTTGACCTTTCCATTTGCTCTGCAATATGTTTTTGGTAGTCAGGATCTTGTTTTTTTGCAAGATCAGCTTTCGCTTTTTGTTCTCTATATCTTTCTGCCGCAATAACTTCTTCTTCCATTCTTTTGGATTCAAGATATTCCCTATAAGTCATTTTTTTAAATTTACTCATGTTTTTTTACCTCTAAATTTAATCTAACACCAAACAGACAAAATGTCAATATGGATTTTATAATTTAACTTAAAATTTGCATTTAATTTACATTATAAAAATAGAATAGTGTATGAAAAAGAGTTTGATTGTTGCAAATGTTGTTATATTTTCTATGTTCGCAATGCTTATTGGTGTTTCTGTAAGCAATGCACAAACAATAAGCACCTTGGCAGATAGTCGAGTTATTTACAGTGGAGATCAAAGCAAAAACAATGTGTGTTTTATGGTAAATGTTTATCAGGGCAACGAATATGTTTTGGACATGCTGGAAATTTTGGATGCATACAATGTTAAAACAACGTTTTTTGTTGGGGGATGTTGGGCTGTTAACAATTTGGATGTGGTAAAAGAAATTTATGCACGTGGGCACGAAATTGGCAACCACGGGTTTTACCATAAAGATCAAGATAGTTTAAATTTTGAAGAAAACGTGCAAGAAATTGAAGCCTGTCACAATGTTTTGGAGAAGAATTTAGGAATTAAAATGCACCTTTTTGCCCCACCAAGCGGAGCATACAATTTGGCAACTGTGGACGCTGCAACAAGTTTAGGTTATTCAACAATTATGTGGACGCACGATACAATTGATTGGCGTGACCAAGACGCTAACCTTATTTTTAAACGTGCCACACGTAGCCTTGCCAACGGAAATTTGGTTTTGATGCACCCAACAAAAGCAAGTGTGGAAGCATTTGCAAACATAATTTCTTTTGCCATAAACAGTGGTTTTAACGTTACAACAGTAAGCAATTGTTTATAAAACACCATAATTACACATAATTCTTACCACTTACTTTTTAACTGTAAGTTAAAATTGTTTGAAAAATTTTTTATTTATTGTATAATCTTATCAAAGGGATAAGTATGGCAATTTATAAATCATCGTTTAACAAAAAGGCAGAAAAGCCAACAAAACAACCAAAACAGGAGCGTGTTAAACCACAAAAGAACACACGTTTAAGTGAAAAGATTAAAATAAACGTTCCAGCAATTTGGCTTGTTCTTTTTGTTGCGTTGTTTGTGTTCTG
>CALCEI010000103.1 GCA_937900575.1 uncultured Clostridia bacterium | reverse complement strand
CTGGTTCAATCCATGAGGGTGGAGAATTAGGGTATAGTTTGGCGCATGCTTATGGCGCAGTTTTGGATAATCCAAAGTTGGTTGTTGCTTGCATTGTTGGTGATGGAGAAGCTGAAACGGGCCCACTTGCAACTTCTTGGCACATAAACAAGTTTATTAATCCAAAGCAAGATGGCTTTGTTTTGCCAATTTTGCACTTAAATGGATATAAAATTTCAAACCCTACAATTTTGTCTAGATTAAGCAAAAAAGAACTTACAAGTTTGTTTGAAGGTTATGGTTATGTTCCTCATTTTGTGGAAGGTAGTGACCCAGACAAAATGCACAAACTTATGGCTGAAGCCATGGATAAGTGTGTGGAAGAAATGCAGGCAATAAGGCAATATGCAAAGCAGAAAAATGCAGAATTTAAGCCTTTCCCTATGATTATTTTAAGGACACCAAAAGGGTGGACTTGCCCAGAAGTTGTAAATGGTAAAAAGATTGAAGGCACCTTTAGGGCACACCAAGTACCTTTGACTGTTGAAACTGTTGAGGATTTGCAACTTCTTAAAACATGGCTTAAAAGTTACAAACCAGAAGAATTGTTTGATAAAAATTATAGGTTAAAGAAAGAATATGCATCAATTTCACCAAAAGGTGATAAACGTATGTGTGCAACACCTTATGCAAATGCTGGCCTAATGCTTAAAGATTTAATTTTGCCAGAACTTGATAATTACGAAGTAAAATTCAAGGGAAGAGGCACAGTTTTGAAACAAGACATGAAGGAACTTGGCAATTATATAAGGGACATGTTTGTTCTTAACAAAAAGAATAAAAATTATCGTATTTTCAGCCCAGATGAAGCATTGAGTAATCGTTTGAATCATGTTTTTGAAAAAGAAAACAGAAGTTTTAATGCAAAACGTTATGATTATGATGAATTTTTGTCTGGTAACGGTAGAGTTATGGATTCCTACCTTTCCGAACACGTTTGTGAAGGCTTGTTGGAAGGCTATATTTTGACAGGCAGACACGGTATGTTTGATAGTTACGAGGCATTTATTCGTGTTGTTGATAGCATGATTTCTCAACACACAAAATGGCTTAAAATGTGTGAACATATTAAGTGGCGTAAACCCATTTCTTCACTTCATTTAGTGCTTACAAG
>CALCEI010000102.1 GCA_937900575.1 uncultured Clostridia bacterium | reverse complement strand
TGAGTCATGTAAGACCGCACGCACAAAATTCACAGGATACATATGAACTTCCAGATGGAAGACAATATCCTAAACAGTGTTTTTGGTTAAATAATACTTATGTAATGTCGCAAATACGAGAATTATTGTAATGATTAAAGGAGCTACTTATGGGAAAAATTGTCGAAGAAAACGATTATGTTATTAATGCGAAAAAATTCAGAGCGTTTATCAAAGAAAAGACTAGCGAGGAAGGAGATTATTATCTCTTGCTTGATGAAGTTCAAAAGTTGGAACTTTTTTCTGCAATAATCTTTTCAACACGATTGTTGCCTTCCAACAATTCCCTAACAACATTTATTCCTTCAACTAACATAATTCATCCACCACAAACGCTTCAAACATTGCATCAAGTCTTTCATAATTCTCATTTAAGTACCAATAACCAACAAGTGCTTCAAATTGTGTTGCCAAACTATATTCTGCCAAAGTGCTGTTTTTTGCTTTGCTGTTTAAGTGGCTGTTTCTGGCACGCATAACAATATCCATTTCGTCTTCCAAAAGCGAATCTTTAAGTCCTTGCATGATTGTTGCTTGGAATTTTGCACAAACAACTGAATTTGCTTTTTTGTTAAGTCCGTTTGGTTTTAAGGTGCAACCTTCCACCAAATGTTTTCTAACCATCAAAGTAAACACTGCATCACCTAAATATGCAAGAGTTAATGGATTTTTTAAATAACTTGATTTTAAAGCCAAATTTTCCATAAAAACATATTATCACATTACAAAAAAAAAGTAAACAAAAAGAAAAACACAAAAAACTGGGCAAACACCCAGTTTTTTTAATTTCTGCACATAATAATTTTATGACATATTACAATTTCCATGCAATTGCAAAGAATTTGATTTTAACCAATCATTGCATAAGTGCAACATGGTTTGAAAATTACCACCACATTCGCCCTGCACTTGTGCTTTATTTTGATAATCACAGGCCAATTCCAATAAGGGAATATAGGTGGGAAGAATATTTGCCACTTTTAAAGCAACACAAAATTCCAACAAACAAACTTTAAGCCATTTCGCCTGTGTTTATGGAATAAATGTAAGTGTTTTTAACAGGCTTTCCATAAGCCAATTCCACTGCATGTTTGTAAAGTGCCAATTGCTCGGCATATTTTTGTTTAAGTACACCAATTGGAAGCGAACTAAATTTATAGTCCACAATGGCAAAACCATCTGCGTATTCAATAAGCAAATCCACAACACCTTGCACCAAAACTTTATCTTTTATGTTGCCACCAACAAGTTCGTTATATGGCACATACATCATGAAATCTGCTTCTTTTTTGTGAGAAATTGAACCTGTAAACAAAGGCTGAAGTTTTTTGTGTGCTTGTTCAATTTTAAAGTAGTCCACATCTTCAAAATCGGTTGTCTTTTTAAATTCGGTTAAATAATCCAAATTTTCAAGTGCTGCGTGATAATGTGTGCCAACCATTGCCCTATCAACTTCTGCTTCGGCTTGAATTTGTGGAGTCAACCATGCTTTTGTTGAAAAGTGTTCTTCTTCACTGCGTTTTGTGTTGAGTGCAGTTACCGTGTTTTTGATTGGTACATTAAATTCTGTTTGTTTGTCGTATGCAAAATTAAGGTTTGAAGAATCCAATTTTACATCTTGCTTTTCTGCCTGTAAAACATGCTCTTGTTCGCCAATAATATCAACGTCAAAATAATCAAATTCGTTGTGATTTTTGGTTAATTCATTAAAATTCTTTTTAACAAGCATGTTTGTAAAGCATTTATCTTCAAGTTGAGTTTTACCTTGTGCAAGTTTTGGCAAAGTGCCAACAATAAACAACTTGTTTTTTGCCCTTGTAAGAGCAACGTACAACAAGCGCATTTCTTCCAATTTGCCTTTCTTTTTGTTGTTCTCTCTTATTGCATATTTAAGCAGTGAACTGCTTTTTGTTCTGTTTAAAACATCAAAATAATTTACACCAATGCCAAGGTTGGAAGCAAAGTTAACTTCGTCATTTTCGTTAAGTGAATTGAACTGTTTGTTTGCATTAACCAAAAACACAACAGGATATTCCAAACCCTTACTCTTGTGAATGGTTTGCACGGTTACACTATCAAAAGCATCTTGGCTGTTAAAATCTGTTCCTTTGGAAATTGAACTTTCCACAACTGAAATAAACTCACACAAACCAAGGTTATTTTCAGCAGATAATTTGTTTAAAAATTCGTTTAAAACTGCCAATTCGTTTTTGCCTTCAGGTTTGGATAATATGTAATATTTAAGTCCAATATCACTTAAAATAAAACGAATTAAAGCATTGTTTAAGCAGGTATAAGAAGCCTGTTCAATGCGTTTAAGTTTTTCAAAACCAATTTTTACAATTTCGTCATCTTTGTTGTTGCACAAATCTTCGTACAAACTTAAATCTTTTGTGCGTAAGGCAACCAAGTTGTCCATTGTCATTGGTGTAAGTGCCATGAAGGTTGCCAAATAGTCCACATCATCTGCAGTTTTAACAACACACTTTAAAATGGAAAGCACAAGGCTTACAAGTTCACTCTTTACAACTTCCAATTTTTGATTTACGTTTACAGGCACACCGGCTTGTCTTAACATATCCACCAAAATTGTTGTGGCTTCGTCCTTTTCGCTTCTTGAAAGGATTGCAATGTCGGCATAAGTTAATTTGCGCATTTGCTTTTGTTTTGCATCATAAATTTCTGTGCCAACAAGTGAAGTTATTTTGTTAACAACATATCGTGCTTGCTCAACTTTGGAAGATTCTTTTGCAAGGTTGGAATCTTCTTTAACACTATAAACACCGGTTGCAATTTCGTCTTCTTCGTCCTTTTCAATAAGTGCAATTTGAACTTTGTCATCTTCAAAATCCAATCCTGCCTTAAAGGTGCAATCGTTTTTATAATCAATTCCGGTTGCACTTTTTGTCATGAAGTCGGAAAACTTTTCATCAATAAATTTCAAAATCTTTGGGTTGGACCTATAGTTTTGTTTCATATCAAAGGCCTTGCCAAGTTCATGGTGCTTTTTGTATGCATCATATTTTTCCAAAAAGAGTTCTGGAACAGCACCCCTAAAACCATAAATGGATTGTTTTACGTCACCAACCATAAATGTGTGCGCGTCTTTGCCACAAAGTTCACAAAGCAATTTGTCTTGAAGTGGGTTGATGTCTTGGCATTCGTCAACAAAAATATATTTATACTTGTTGTGAAGTTCTGCTTTAATCTTTTCGTTTTTAAGCAATTTAAGCATCAATCTTGTAAGGTCGTTGAAATCTAATAAATTATTTTTTGCTTTAAGGTCTGCATAGTTTTTTATAAATTTTTGCAATAATTCAATAAAATAATTGAAGTATGCCAAAACTTTTTGGCTTTTTTCTTCAAAATCTGTATCTATGCCCCTTTCTTGCAATTTGTTTTTTCTGTCTAGCACGTCTTTAATTGCACCATTGAGAATTTTTAAACTTGCATATCTTTTGCTGTCACGAGCATTGAATGTTTCAATATTCATTTCAAACAAGGCTTGCAAATTTTCTTTTAAGTTATTGGTTGTTTTAACCTTTTTAAATTCATTTAAGAATCCAGATTTTAAACTTTCCACATCAACATCGTATAATGTTTCGTCGCATTCAAAAGTTTTTATTGCCTTTTCAACCGTAGCACAAATTAAGTTGTTGACAATTTTTTCTGCTTCGTCACTCTTAATGTAAGCAAGTTTGCTTTTGTTTATAAATTCTTCGTAATCTTCCAAGTTGATTACGTCAAAATATGTGTTAAGCACAAAACTTTCCAAGTTGCTTAAATTACGTTGGTCTTTGCCAAAAATATCCAACAACAAATTGATTTTTTCTTCTTCCTGCGTCAACTCTTCAATGCTCTTTTTCATTGCACGAGTCATGTAATAATCACGAGTTGAATCGCTTATTATCTCAACACTTGGCTCAATTTCCAATTCGTAAAAATATTTCTTAATATTTTTAGATGCAAAACCATCTATGGTAGAGATATCTGCCACTTTAACTTGTTCAATTGAAGATAAAATTTCTTCTGCCCTTTCTTTTGTGTCGGCTTTTAAAAGTTCCTCTTGCAAAGATTTTATTAATCTGCTTTTCATTTCTTCTGCTGCAAAAACAGTGAATGTTACAACAAGCAAATTGTTTATAGGCACATGTTCATTTACAATTAATCTTGTAAGTTTTTCAATAAGCACTGTGGTTTTTCCACTTCCTGCACCGGCGCTAACAAGTTGGTGCTGTTCGGTTGAATTAATAATTGCAAGTTGCTCTTCGTTGAATTTGCTATCGTCAATCATTTGCACCTCCAAAAGAATCCTTTTCAACACCCAACACTTCCCTTGGCTTTATACCGTTGGAATCTTTAAGGCAAACATGCTTATATGGGCAATAATCGCACATCAATTTAACTTTTGTTGGGTTTGGTTGAATGTAACCAGATTTAATTTCTTTAACGGCTTTGGTTGCAACATTTATGGAATAATTCTTTAAATATTGCATTTCTTGTTCGGTAAGTGCATGGTCGCTTTTTCTTGCCACAAAATCTTTGGTTAAGGACATGTTTACAACATCGCTTTTGCCTTTTGCGTCCAAAGTGTTATCTAAACTATGCACAACTTCTTCGGTGTTTTCAAAAAATCCGTCCAATTTGTATGGCGTTGCACCAACGTCTTGGAAAGCATTGTGCAATTGCAAGTAAAACATACCTTTAACTTCTTTGTTTAAGTGCTTTTGCATTGCACAAGCATACAAAAACAACTGCAATTTGTTGCCATAATAAAGTTCTTTTAAATTTGCATCTGCTTTGCCGGTTTTGTAGTCAATAATCCTTATGCCTTCATCACTTTCGTCAATCCTATCAACAACTCCATAAACGTCCACATTGTCAAGTTTAAGACCTTCAACTTTGTTGAATTTATATTCAAATTTGCTTGGGGCAAAATTGGATTTTTTGTCAATGTTATCCACTCCGTCCAAAACTCGCTCTGCTTCGTCAATAAGGTTATGTAAAATTGGGCTGTTGGCATTAATTTTAAGTCTTCCGTCTTTATTAATAAAATTCAACACAAAATTTTTGCAGAATTCTTTTCTGTCGCCAACTTGCTTCTTTTTAGTGTAATATTCACACAAAAGTCCATGCAAAATGTTACCAACGTCCAAAGAAAGTACGTCGTTTTCCAACCTTGGTTTAACCTGCATGGTTCTATTTAAGAAACAATAGAATGGGCATTTAAAATAATCTTCCAAATGAGATGGCGAAATGGCTTTTAAACTTTCAAAAGCCTTAAGTCCAGTTGAACTAAGCACAGAAAAGTTTTTGTTTTGTGCCAAATTGTCGCCTTCAACTTTTACACCAAGTTTATATGCCGTTTCGTAATAATCGGTTGCACTCAAAATGCCTTGTGGAAGGGTTAATTCTTGCACGGGCAACATACTTTTTAAAGCTGTAACAAGTTCACTTGCAGTGCTTGAATATGTTATGTTAAGCACATGGTTAAACATAAGCGCTGTGTTAAACAACCTTAACTTTGCCAAACGATTTATGTGTTGAATTGATGGCGAAAGTTTGTTACAAAAATTCAATTCGTCAATTTCGGAATCCAAAATTATGCCACAATCGGCTTTAAGTGATGGTGCTGTTTCGTATGTACAATTTACAAGGTACAATTCATCAAAAACTTCCAGACAGTTGCCTGCGTCAAGCACTTTAACTGCATCAAGCATAAGTGGAACATTGTTTACCTTTACAACGTCGGATAGGCGAATGAAAATTTCAAACACAACGTCCAACTGTGCATCGAAATAAAACTTTTTCATTTCGTCAAAAGCATCAAAAACAATTTGCTTGGATTTTTCAAGCAAAATTTTGTTTTGCAAATTTGCTTCTTTTTCAATAAGAGATTCAATCACATCGTCAAAATGCAAATTTTTGTCTGCTTCAATCAAAGTTTCAACCAAACAATTTATGTCTGCATCTTTTGCCAGATTGAAGTTTTGCAAAAATTCCTTAAGTGCCTTTTCTTCTTCAGCCAATTCTTCACCAAGGCTAAAGGAATTGAAATCACCATTGAATTTCACTGTTTGCAATTTTTCAATTAACTTAATTTTGCCATCATCTTCAAGCACAAAAAATGGTGAATTTATAACATCAATTAAATGTGGCAAATTGAAATATTCCGTTTGATATTTAAACAAACTGCACAAAAATTTATAAAAAATGCTGTTTTTAAGGTAAATTTCTTCGTCAATATAGTAATTTATTTCGTATTTTTTAAAAATTTCCTTTAAATTCTCTTTGTGGTTTTCCATGCCAAAAATTGCAACACCAAAATCTCCATAGTGCTTGCCGGCAAGAATTTTGCTTTTAATGTCACGTGCAACAAATTCAATTTCACTTTCAACTTTATTTGTTGAATAAGTGCCAACGCCATCAAGTTTTGCGTCAACTTTTTTTATGCCAAACAAATTGCTTTGCATAAAGTTGTGCAAATCATCTAAAGCAACATGGCAATCTTCAACTTCAATTGGCAATGTGGAAACTTGTGCAATATGTTGTAACTGCTCTATCACTTCACGGTTATAAATATATTGATTGTTACTTTTGCAAAAACAATTAATTATGTTAAGTTCGTTTGTTGTTGCAAGTTGTTCAATGGTTGCATATTCAATTGCTGTGTAATCATCAAAACCAACAAACAAAATTGTTCTGTTTTCATATGCCTTTTTTATGTTCATGGTTGCAAGCAAAAAACAATCGGAAGCATCAAGCAATGCGCCCTTCAAATGTGTATACTCTTCATAAATAAGTGCAAGGTCCAAAATTTTATCTTTAAGTTGCAAGTTGTTGGAAGAAAATTTCAACATTTCTTCATACCCAATTTGTGATGCTTTAAGTTGGCTTATGGTTGCAAAAATCTCTTCGGCATAACTGAACGTATAATTCTTGCTTTTAAGTGCCTTAAACTTTTTAGCATTATCACGCAAAATTTTGTGCACCAAAATTATGCTACCCGTCTTACTTATTTCTTTGGTTTTATCAATTGTTAAAGTGCTTTTAACAAATCTATTAAGAGTGTTTATTTTAATGTTAAAACTTGCTTTAATGTCCAATTTTTCAAACAAAAAACGTTCAATAAACATACTAAGTTTATCTGGAACAACCACGTCAATAGTCCTTTCTTTGTTTGCTTTGCAAAATTCAACTGCCTTATAAAGTCCTGCGTGCAAAGATGCAACATTAAAAACTTTAATCATGTCTAAATTTTATCAATTTAAACGCAAATTGTCAAATATTAACGTAGTTAATGGTTTTAAAATAAAATTTCTGCTCAACCTAATTTAAGGGGGTTTTATGCAACAACAAAAATTTTATTCTGGCACAAAAATTCCAACAAGCACAACCTATGTGGTTTTTGATGAAATTGGGCACAATTTAGGTAGCATTTACCTGACAGAAAATGACCTTTTTCCACCAACAAAATCTGCAACCGATTATTTTTTGAAAACTGAATAATTTCAAAATGATATATGTTGACAAAGCATTTCCAATTTGGTATAATTGGCATGTTCATTTAATGAAATTAAAGGAACTTAATTAGCATGTTCATTTAAGAAAATTAAAGAACAAAATATTTTATTTAATTCGGTTATGGAGAGTTACTCAAGAGGTCGAAGAGGCGTCCCTGCTAAGGATGTAGGCGTCGAAAGGCGCGCGAGGGTTCAAATCCCTCACTCTCCGCCATTAGCAAATAATACGAACCCCTTAAAAAGTGAGTTCGTATTATTTATTTTAAGAGAT
>CALCEI010000101.1 GCA_937900575.1 uncultured Clostridia bacterium | reverse complement strand
ATTTGTTACAATTTGATAATTTTTATTTATAAGCTCTCTTTCAGTGATGTTAAGCAGTTTGCAAGCTTCATAAATTGCTTCTTTTTCGTAGCTATATTCATTTTCTGTGCCCAACAAAACATCAAGGTTAGAGTTTAGCACTTCTTGCAACTCATCATCAGTTATATGTCCGTTATTATACATTGATTTTGCAACCAAATTTCTTCTTTCAACAGCATTTTCAAGATTAGTTTTTGGAGAATATTTTTTTGGTGATTTTATTATGCCAGCAAGACAGCATGCTTCGCTTAAAGTAAGGTCTTTTGATTGTTTTCCAAAGTATGTTGTGCTTGCGTTTTCAATGCCATAAGCATTGCTTCCAAAATAAATGGTGTTCAAGTACATTTCCATAATTTCTTTTTTAGTAAATTTCTTTTCCATTTTAATTGAAAGCACAAGTTCTTCAATTTTGCGTCTATATGTTTTTTCGTTGCTGAGCAGTGCGTTTTTAACAAGTTGTTGACTTATTGTTGAAGCACCTTGGCTTTTGCTGTGTGTTGTCAAATTAACCAAACAGGCTTTAACAATACGTTTAAAATCATAACCATGATGTTTATAAAAATTTTTATCTTCAACGTCAATAAAGGCGTTTTTAACATATTCTGGCAGAGTGTCAACTTCAACAATAGATTTGTTGGAATTATACAGTGTTGAATCTTCACCCATAGAGGAGTAAACTCTTATACCATTATTAATACTTGTAAGCTTTTCAATGTCTAAATTTATTGTCCCATAAAGTATGCCAGCAGTTGCCAAAAACGCACCAAAAATCACGCATATAACAATGCAGGATGTCAACAAAACTTTATTAAATTTGTGCTTATCAAATTTTTTCATCAATCTATTATTTGCTTAATAAGCAAATTTAATGTGTAATAGTGTAAATTTTAGTTGAAAAATAATGCTTAATATATTATAATGTAAAATATGGATAGTTACAAAAACAGTTTATTCCATGTGGTGACATATGGATGCCAAATGAACGTGCACGAATCAGAAAAAATTCGTGGCATTCTTTCATCTCTTGGCATGAAAGAAACAAAGGAATTGGAAAAAGCGCGTGTTGTTGTCTTTAACACATGTTGCATACGTGAAGGTGCAGAAGATAGAGCATACAACAATGTTGCTGCTTTAAAAAAATGGAAAGAAGAAGATAAAAACAGAGTAATAATAATGTGTGGTTGCATGCCACAACAAAAAAAAGGTAAGTATAACCTTAAAACACGCTTACCTTTTGTTGACATAATCATTGGCACTCACAACATTAGTGCAATTGGAGAATATTTAACAAAACTTGCGCAAACCAAAAAGCGCATATACGAAATTGTTGATGCCCCAATTTGCAACATGGATGGCACAAAGTGCGTAAGAGATGACAAAATTAACGCTTATGTAAACATAATTTATGGTTGTGATAAATTCTGTACTTACTGCATTGTTCCACACGTACGTGGAAGGGAGACAAGCCGTCCCGTTGAAGAAATTTATAAGGAAGTGAAAGACCTTGTTCAAAACCAAGGGTATAAATATATAACTTTGCTTGGACAAAACGTAAATTCTTATGGTAAAGATCTTAAAGAACCAACAACTTTTGCCAACTTGTTAAAACATTTATGTAGCATTGAAGGGGACTTTAAAATTAAATTTATGTCATCACATCCAAAAGATTTTACAGATGATGTTATCCATGTTATGAGGACAGAACCAAAAATGGCAAAAGCCTTGCATTTGCCTGTGCAGTCTGGCAGCAGTGCCATTTTGGAAAAAATGAATAGACATTATAACATTTTGGAGTATAAATTTATTATTTGGAAACTT
>CALCEI010000100.1 GCA_937900575.1 uncultured Clostridia bacterium | reverse complement strand
TTTAGCATACGTCTTCGATAAATTATGCGCATTCGAAGAAGAACCCAGCAGTGACGAAGATTCCAAGGAAAAACAATACAAAAAGAAAATAGAGCAAAAAGCAAAAGAAAAGGCAAAGCAAAAAGCCCTTAAAGAAAAAGAAGCTGCAATTCTCAAAGAAAAAGCATTGAAGCAAAAACATATTATTATTACTCAGTAAGCCAAGAGAAACCAGCAGAACAAAGTTTTGAAGAAATTTCCAGCAACTTTGATGTTGAAGTATACTATGACAGTGTTGCTTATACAATTGATTTTACGTTTGCAACGTATGAAAACAATTATGTAAGCGTGTTTAAAACAGGTTACAATGTTGAAAAAACAATTTATTCACAACGCGGGGTAACTCACACAATAACAAAAACAGACGTTTCAAACAACAACGGTTATTCATTTTATGGTTTTGGAGTTTTAACAGACCAACAAATCTCTCAAGCAGTTATAATTGCACAACAAGATTCACTTACAATTTCAATTGATGAATCTAAACCAGAAAGTTATCATGTTTATATGTTGTATAAAAAGGTGCAATACACGGTTAAACTTGTTGATTTTAACAAAATAAGTTTGACGTACCGTTCAACACCATATTATCCATTAAACAAAGTTACAATGAGCTTTGATAGGTTTGGAACATCATATTCTCAAGCAATAACTTCTCAACTTACTCAAGCAGAATCAGCAGTGTTTGATAATTACACTATTACAGTTTCTGACACAAACTTAAAAGTAAAACCTTCTGTTAACTTAGGTTTTTCTGTAAAACAATTTAAATTTGTTGTAAATGGAGTGGAATCTGAAGCATTTGATTTGGTTGATGGTGCAATAGAATTGAATTTGACACCAGAATTTATTAGTGAATATGTTTATGATAATTACATCACAATTAAATTTGTGGAAGATTATGAATATTACACAATAACCTATTACACACTTGCTGTGCAAGATTCAGAGTTGCATGATACAGTGTTTATGGCAGCAATAGATGCAACAACTTTGGATGAAGACGCACAAATTGACACAACCGAAACAAGCGGACAAAGGACAATTACTATTTCACACTTAAAAAGATATTCTTCTGTAACACTTAAATCACAAGGAGAACATCAAGGTGGAGATATATCAAAATCATATAATTTTGTAAGATTTGTTACAGATGATGCATCTATTGTTTTTGACCCAGATTCTGCAACTGCAGAATTGACAAAAGCAAACCTTACATTGACACTGGATTCTAACATCAGTGTTGTTGATGGACACATTAATATTAATGTAATTTATTGCATACCAGCTGTAAATATAAGGATTCAAACTGTAAGGCCAGAAATTTGTGATTTGGTTGCATGTTCACAAAATCCACTTAACAAATTATACATCAAACAAGGTGGCGAAACTCTTACACCAAATGTGGACGAAAATCTTTGCTGGAAAATTGATTTAAGTGAAGAAAAAGTTTGGACAAAAAATGAAAGTTATTTTTTATATAGTTCTTTTGGCGTTTTTTGCAATAAAGCGAGAAAAAAATGGAGCGATTAGAGTTTTGGCGGCTGGAATATTAACCGTGGTAGCCTATTTG
>CALCEI010000099.1 GCA_937900575.1 uncultured Clostridia bacterium | reverse complement strand
TTATGTCCGAAGTTGAACGTAGGCTCGGACCTTTGCGTCAACAAAGTGAAGATGCAAAAAAATACCTTGAATATAAGGATATTTTAAAGCAACTTGAAATCAATTCTTACATCTTCCAATATGATAATGCTGAAAAAACAAAACAAGAAATAAACACCAAATTGGCAGGATATAGGGACAATTTAAACATTGCTCAACAATCTTTTGAAGCCGAACAAGCAAAATATGATAAAACATTTAATGAAATCAGTGCGCTTGATGGTGAATCCAATGCTTTGCATGAAGAAATTTTGGAAAAAACCGTTACACTTCAAAAATATCAAGGAGATTCCATGCTCCTTAACGAACAAACCAAGCACATTAAAGATGATTTGGATAGGTTAAACAAAGAACTTGATGCTTATAATTTAGATTTAAACCAACGCACAGCATTATTGAATGCTGCAAAGGCAAGTTATGATGAACAAACCAACAAATTAAACAAACTCAATTTGGATTCTCAAGCCATGTCAGATAAATATGTGGCATTGGTTGACCAACTTACAAAAAGCGATGTTGAAAAAGAGAAAAATCAACGTGCAATGCTTGATAACATATCCAAAATTACGGATATTAAAGCAAATTTGTCTGCATATATGGCAAAACGTGATGCAATGCTTGAAAACATCAAAAACGACACAGAGCGTCTTAACAAATTGCTTGCAAGTCAACAGGAATTAAAGAAGGATATTGATAAATACACAACAGAGGTTGAAGCATTACAGAACAACAAGCAAACAACCGAAGAAAACATTGCTCATTTCACAGAAAAACTGAATACATTGCAAGGTGCAATCACTGCACTCAATGATGAAATTTATGCAATAAAAACAAGCATTTCCAACGATACAAACAGAAAGACAATCTTATCCAACCTTCAAGCAGACTTTGAAGGCTATCAATTTGCAGTAAAAAGATTGTTGCAAGACGGAAAAACAAACTCTCGTCTTAGTTCTGCAATCAAAGGAGTTGTTGGCAACATCATAGATGTTGAAGAAAAATTCCAAACAGCAATTGAAATTGCTTTGGGTGGCAACATACAAAACATCGTAACTCACAATGAAGAAGATGCAAAAACCCTTATTTCATACTTAAAAGAAGCAAAATTGGGCAGGGCAACATTCTTGCCTGTAACAGCCGTTAAAGTGCGTTCTTTAAGTGCAAATGATAGACAATACCTTAACACAAATGGTTGTTTGGGTGTTGCTTCCGAACTTGTAAAATGTGAAGCATACTATAAGCCTGTGGTGGATAGTTTGCTTGGTGCAACCGTTGTTTGCGATACATTGGATAATGCCGTATCACTTGCAAAGCGCAGTGGTTATGCATTCAGAATTGTAACCCTTGAAGGAGATTTACTTTCTCCACAAGGTAGCATGTCTGGTGGTAGCAAAAAGAATAACGATAGCATGTTGCTTGGCAAAGATAATGAAATTAAACAACTTTC
>CALCEI010000098.1 GCA_937900575.1 uncultured Clostridia bacterium | reverse complement strand
GTTGGTCTTGAATACTTTGGTGTGTCCAATAAAGATTTAGCATTTGAGTTGTTGGCAAGAGCAAAAGAAGTGTTTGACAGTAATGACATTGACCATGAAACGAAAGAAGAACTGTATCACGAATTTATGAAACTATACTTAAACTTGAAAGGAGCAAACTGATCATGAAAAAACGCTGTGCCATTTATGTGAGAAAATCGACAACAAAACAATCTGCTGAAACTATGGAAACTCAAATTGCTGAATGCAAAAAGTGGGCAGAAGATAATGATTGTATTGTTGTTGGCATTTATGATGACAGCCAAAGTGGTCAAGGTTACAACACAAAAAAGCGTGACGGTTTCCAACGAATAAAACAAGACGCTAAACTTGGCAAAATGGACTATGCTTTAATTCACAAAATAGACCGCTTTGCTCGTTCAGCTGCTGATTACTTTTCACAAGAACTTATATTGAATGAATATGGTGTAAAAATTGTTGTTGTTGGTATGCCCTTTTTGAAAGACGCTGATATTATTACAAAAAGTGTTCACATTGCTGTTGCTGAACAATTTAGCAGGAACTTATTTAGTGAAGTGTCATTGAAAATGAGGACATTTGCAAGAAAAGGCAAGTTTCTTGGTGGAACACCGCCTTTTGGCTTTAAGGTTGTTGAAAAGGGTGAAGACAAGTTTCTTGAAGTAAACCCTGAACAAGTTGAAGCTGTGAAATTGATTTATAAACTTTACCTTGACGGTCTTGGTTATATTAATATTTCAAAATACCTTGCACAAAACGGTTATACCAACTCTAAAAATGAACCTTTTACACCAACCTTTATTAGAAAAGTTTTAACCAGCAAGAAATATAACGGTTTTTATGTGTATGGAGTAAGAGAAACTATTAAAGGCAAAGAAAAAGTGACTTATAACAAAGAAAAGCTTATTGAAGTGCCAAACATGTATGAAAAAATAATTGATGATGAAACATTCAACGCTGTTCAAATTGCTCTTGAAAGCAGAACAAGAAAAAACAGAAGGCAAGACCGTGACTATCCTTTAAGTGGTCTGATCACTTGTGGTTCTTGTGGACGTGCTTATGTTGGTGCTTGTACTGTTCAAGAACATAGAAACGTTAAAAAGTATGTTTATTACAGATGTAATGGTTACAGAGTGAACGAATGCAAAATGCCTGGTGTTAGAGCTGACTATTTAGAAGACTTTATTGCAGCTAAAGTTAAAAAGTTTGTGTTCAGTGACACGTTCACTGAAAATCTAATTAAAGAAGTTGAAAGTCACTTATCAGGTGACCTTCAATCTTTTTTAAATATTAAAAGCCACGATTAAATCGTGGCTTTCGCTGTTTATAAATTAGTCAAACGTTTTAAAATCTTCTTCAGTTAAATGAGAAACTTTTCCATTACTATGATTAGGGGCTCCATTAACAAAAACAACATTATCAAAAAGATCAGGATTTTCTTTTAACATTGAACCCGCTACAATACATCCTTCTGAAAACCTATTACACTA
>CALCEI010000097.1 GCA_937900575.1 uncultured Clostridia bacterium | reverse complement strand
GAAAAAACATTAAGTGTGAAGAAGATACGAATCTTGAAAGCAGATACGAAGAAGCGATTGACCAATGTGGTGTCACATTCTTAGTCGAAGGCTTAAAAGGAACAAGTTCATATGTTTTATATTTCGCTAACGGAACAGAATTAGATTTAGCTAGATTCGCTAAAGATGGATATACATTGCAAGCCTTTGTTGGTGAAGAAGAAATCACTTCTATTACAGTTGATGGCAAAGAATATTTGTTATCTCATGGTATAAATTTAACATACGTAAGGCTTATTAATGCTGGTTGCAGTTTTTACAAAGTTACAGACGGGCAATATAAATTCTCATTTAATGTTGATGATGTTATTGCTCTTGTGGGGACAAACGGAGTTGTACAAATAAACTATACTTACGAAATAATTGATAAGTACGTAACATTTACAACAAATGTTACAGATCCAGCATTTTATAAGGACAGTGCAGGCAACAATAAATTTACATTTACATATAGGGATTATAAAGCCGACGGTGAAAGTGCGGGCAACAGTAAAGCAACTGATAAATTAACCTTCCTTGGCAACATTGATTTCAGTTACACAAACCAATGGCAACATTATTTTGCAGTTAAGAGTGTAAAAATTTATCAAGCGCAACTTAACAGCAACGGATATCCAGTTTTGGAAGATAACACTCACCTTAACATTGATTATTCAAAACTTATTACAGAAGATGAATATGAAGATTTTGGTATTTACATCACAGGAGATATTACAACATTCTCACGCATGCGTTTAATTGACAACATTGTAATTGTGTTCCAAGTTGAACCAATTTTAAGCACCCCAAATGCAGAAGAAATAGGTAACAACCGTTACATTAAACAAACATTTAAGTACGAAGATAGAACTGGTGTTGGCGTTTCTGGGGCATTATCTTTGGGGCGTGATATCATAGCTTACCCTGACGTACAAGCTCATCTCACACTTTCTTATATTAATGAAAATGGCACATCTGTTGCCACACCAATTAATGTTGGAAGGTATGAAATTATTGTTGGGCTTAAAGAATCAATAAGCACAAGTCCTTTTGCTTGGCTTAAAGAAATTACGTTGTCTTATAGGATATATTTAGATATTCAACCAGCACAATTAGAGTTGAAAAATTCAACAGTTACAAGGACGTTTGAAAAGACGTATAATGGTACAGAATTTTACGAAGACACTGCAAGCTTTATTAACTATTTAAGAATTACAGATAACAAAAATCTTAATGTGTATTACACAGACCAAACAGATTCTTATTTCAACTTTATGCCAGGCATTGTTGCAACAATCACTTATAAAGATAATTTGGGTGTTCAACAACCAACAAATAAAGCAAATGAAGGATCTTTGGTAAAATATAACATTACTTTGTCTAATATATATTTGGACGAAACCAGTGAATTTAACAGAAACTTTGTTCTTGTTAAAAATGAGCATGTGTTTGAAAGCGTGTTTGTAATTAACAAAGCACCAATAAGTATTTTGGGCGTTGTGCTTAAAGATAAAAAATGGGATGGCACAGATGATGTCTTTGCAGACTTGGCACATGTAAGGTTGGATAGCAAAGCAATTGTTGGCACAGATGATGTGCAGTTAGTTTTGGATTCATTAAAATTAAAATATAAAATTGACAACATGGCAAATCCTTATGGTGAACATAATGTTTACATTGCAGATTATTCCAACTTGCTTACTGGCAGTGCAAACGAAAATTATAAAATTATAACTTTCAGCAAAAAATCTATAATTTATAGGGAAGCAATTTCAATTGAAATTGAAGATGTTGGCAAAATTACAGTATTTAACAATTCAGATGTTATGGATTTAATTCCACTTAATGCAACTTTGGTTGTTGATGTCATTGCTGCAGAAAGCACCGAATATACAAAAATATACGCTGACATTGCAACAAACTTAACAAACAACAATGCTTTTGTTGTGGGTTATAGAGTTGCATTTGAAATTAACAACACAAGAAAAGTGCTTGATAACCGCCTTACATTAGGCTTGCCTGAAGTGGAAAAACTTACAAAGGCTGTTTGGTTAAGCAACAAACAAACTGGAACATTTAATTATCAAACAAAAGATGTAACATATACACTAAAGCATTTCCCAGGTTATGGAAATAATCTAGATACTCATAGTGGTATAGCAAATGATAA
>CALCEI010000096.1 GCA_937900575.1 uncultured Clostridia bacterium | reverse complement strand
AATTTTATCTCCGTCTTCAATAAGATTATATTTTTGAATTGCTTTTCGCATTGTGCTTAAAACTTTTTGCATAACACTTTTCCTTTGATTATATTTAAATTATATCAAAAAACTTAAAAAATTCAACAAAAAAGTGCAAAAAATTAATAAATTAAAAAATTTTTTATTATTTTTAAAATATTGAATTCCTTCTTTTTTAATATATAAAATCGTTTTACAAAATATTACTTTTTTCTACATTTATTTGACTATATCTTAATTATTTTATATAATTAAATTAATAATTATTGCAATACAGTGCAAATTATTTGTGAGGGGTTATGAAGAAGAGACTGTTTACATTAATAGCCATGTTCATATTGGGCCTTACCTGTATCTCATTTACGGGGTGTGGCAACAAGTATGATAAACTTGAATTTGAAATTAAATATGCATTTGACCAAAATGCAGAAGAATGGTATACCGTTGAAGATAATTCTATGGTGTTACACTATGGCTCAGAAGAAGATAAACTTACACTTAACGATGATGGTGTAGGTTATGTTTATTTTCAAGTTGGTGTAAAAAATGTAAAACCTCAAGATCTGGATGAAATTATTGGCAGGACTTCCGATGGTTACATATTGGAAAAACAAGAGTCCATGTACGTATATCCAGTTTCACATGTAACAACCACAACACTTACATTCTCCGAATCTAATTCCAGAAAAGAAAACAAAATTGATTTTGAAGTTTACGAAAGTTTGCAAAACCTCACAAATAAAACAATCGAAACTGAAAAAGCATACTTTTCCGTTACAATGGGCGGGGAAATTGATTTAACAAAACTTAACAATTTACAATACACTCCAAAAAAAGGACAAACAGACCAAACAGAAGTTATTTACACTGTGGAATCAATTGGTCGTTATGAAGGCAGTGTATATAAACCAACAATAGCATCTGCACAAGTGGGAACCTTTGTTTCAATTAATGACAAAGGTGTTTTGTATTTTAAAGGTGGCCCAGCATTTGACATTAATGAAACACAAAACATTGCAAGAATTAAAGCAACAAGTGTGGACCATGAAAATATTTTTACAGAATTTGATATTTATTTATCACAAAAAGTAAACACTCAACCTTCAGTTTACAAAAACGAAGCAAAGAAAGATAAACTTTCTGTTGTTGATCTTTACGTAACGGACAAAGCAGAGTATGCACAATATACAAAGACATCCGTTTACTTGGAATATGATGAACTTGAAAAGAAAGTATATTCTTCAACACGTGGAGTGCAAACTTCAGACGGAAAAATACTTAGATATTCTGTTGATGTTGAAATTGACGGACAACCTTATAATTTGAACGATTCAACTTTGTTTATACACGGGTTTAAAATTAACAAAATTGATAACCATAATTTCCAAATTATTGCAAGGTCAGATACTGAAACAAATGAAAGTGTTGTTAAATTTATTGTTTCTGTAAAAGGCTTAAATTATGATTATTCAACTGAGGATGCATCTTATTCTACGACGTTAACATTGCACAGACGTCAAATTGTTTCTGCAATTTGCATCAATAATGATGATCCATATGCGGATCAATCTACAGTGCACAAAGTAATTTATTATACAAATTCAGAAAGCACAACAGACGATAATGTGTTATATTTGAGATTAAACGTTTCTCCATTTGATGAATTTGCGGAGGCTATTCCAATTAAGGTGGAAACTGAAGTTGGTTCTAAATTAAATATAACCGGTTATACAGACACAAAAAATCACACTGTAAAAGCTGGCAACACAATTACTGTTAAATTTGATGATGATGCAACACCTGAACAAACAGTTAGGGAACAAACAATTACATTAACTGTTAATGTTGACCCTATTGAAGGTAAAACTTTAACTGTGCTTGTTAAAGTTAAAAAAGTTGTTACATCAACAAAATTGATGGCATATTCTTCACAAAACAATCAAACAGTTGCTTTGCAAGATGACAAAAACAACCCTATGTTGATTGATGCTGATGGCATTTCTTATGCTTATGTAAGAGCATACTATAAAGGAACACAACTTGATGCTTCCAGCGTAAATTTATACATAACAGAATGCTCAACAGGTGCAATTACATTTAACAATGCAAGCAAATCCACAACCATGACTTTGGCTGATGCGTGCGTTGAACAATGCAATGTTGGAGTTGTTGATGGACAAGAAAAATATGACTTGTTTAAAGTGCCTTTTGTAACCACAAACATAGATACAGCGCATGTAAGCGTAAAATCTGGAAATGGAACAGTTAATATTTCCACCTCTTTCTATATTTCCAGCGTAAACGTGGTAAAGACAAATGAAATTAATGTAACCTTTGATAATGATTCTGATGCAATGAGGTGGTATGATAGTGGCAGACCAACAGGTTCCAAATTAGATTTGGCTTTGGTTGCTGGAGGATACACCAAATTATCTTTCCAAGGAAAGTTAAATGATTTGTGGTCTTATGATGCAATTCAATCATTTACCGCTGTGCCACGTGTAAGAAACGGATATTCAACCAATGCGTTGACACTAACAAACATGTCTAACCATGCATTAGATGTTTATGCAATGCGTTTTGAACAAGATTCTGTAACTGAAATTTTGGATATTACTTTAAAAGTTTACAAAGAAGAAAACCAAGTTATTTCTTTGCAAGATATTAAGATTACAGTTCAAATTGCAATATATTGTCCAATTGCTGATATTTCTGTTTCTGGTGTAACGGATATTGCATTTATTAACCAAAAATATAACTCTAATTCTGCAACAATTTTGGAATATGTTGCAAGAAATATTTCAAGCAGTGATGCTTCTTCAACAATTAAATTTGCAAATTTAAACGGTGCTGGAGATATAACCGTTTCTCAAGTTTCACAACTTGGAATTAAATTCAATTACGATTTAAGCAACAACAGTGATATTGTTGTTAACCTTGTTGATGAAGATGAAAATGTTTTAAAAAGAATTCTTCAAAAAGAAAATGAAAAACTTTCTTACGTGGTTGATAACGTTGAAAAGGATTTGTTGAAAGGTAATTTACAAATTAAACTTAACGCACAACCAGAACTTTACAAAAATTTAAAAATGACATTGGTTGCTTTAAGATTGGGCCAAGAAACAACAGTTATTGAACCTGTAACAATTAAGTTCGATAACTTTGAACATGTTTCCAACGTCCTTATTAATGGAACAAAGACAACACCAATTGTGCGCGAATCTATGAACAGCAACTATGTTTACATGTCTTTCATGGACACTGATGAAAATTTAATTAAAGCTGAGCTTGAAGTTCAAGCAAAATATAACACAAATTCCACAGCTTTAAGATTAAACAAGCTTGATTATGTTGTAAAACGTGTTGCACAAGACGAAAAAGGCAACATCATAACAGATGCAAACGGCAACATTGTGTTGCAAAATTTGGAAATGGATCAACGCTATTTCCGTGTTGCATTTGATTACAACACAAACCGTGCAACAATTTCTGTTCAAAGGTCAATTAACAAAAGCGGAGTAAACATAAGCGGTGGTATTTATGTTCTTACCATTGGTGCACAAGATTCTTATAATGATGAAACACAAGAGTTTGCTGTAAGTTCATCTTTGTTTGTATCTGTAACTGACGGTAGCGTAAAGAACAAATATATGCTTACCAACAAAAACTTTATGTATATTGGCGCAAATGAAAACAACTTAAAAGCAAATTATGTGCTTTATGAAGACATTAACATTGATTATAACAACTTTAAAGTTATTGGTTTGTTGGATGGAATGATTAAAGACTTTAATGGTAAACTTTATGGTACACTTGAAAGTATTTCTAATTCTTCTAATGGGTTTGCCAAAACTTCTGCAA
>CALCEI010000095.1 GCA_937900575.1 uncultured Clostridia bacterium | reverse complement strand
GGCCTTGCTTGATAATCAGTCATATTCAGAAATCGGCTTAGAATTTGTTTATAACAAAGATATTGTAATCACTTTAAGCAGTGATAAGAGTTTTGCAACATTCTCCAAAGATGGCAGAGAGTACAAAATTAATTTCCACAAAAACAACCTTACTTTGCCAGGAAACAGAAAACTTATTGAAAACATTACAACAGAGTATTTAAACGATTTTGAAGAATCAGTTACAGTAACTTATAAATCAACAAATGGTCATGCAATTTTAACAATAACTGATCCAGCACAACAATCTGGCCCAACCAATCAAGATTCAACTGGTGAAATTGATATCATCAAGTCAGGAAGTTATTTATCTTTCTACTATTATGATACAAAAAATTTAACATATAAACCTGCAGACAAATTTGAATATTCTGCAACAACTGTTCAAGATACTTTTGGACAAGGAAAATGCTGGAATATAATTGCAAAAAGTTTATCAAACACAGGCAGCAACGAGGCTCTTAAACTTGGTTTGCTTGTTATGAATTCTTTGGAAGCAGATTCTGCATGTTGGTTTAAGGATATTAATGTAAGCGTAAATATAGTTGAATTGAGTTTTGAATATTTAAAAGATCCAACTGGAAGACGTGAATATACTTTGCCGGTTGAATATAAACAAGATAGCCAAGGTAGATATATAACAGAATGTAGTAAATTGGCATTTGATGAAATTATAAACATTAATCCAGCAGGTCAATTGCAAGGAAGTTACACTTCTTGTGTGTTTGTAACTCCATTAAAAGATGATGGAAATTACGAAGTTCTTGTTGAAGAACAATATATTTTCACCTTAGATGACAGACGCTTTGTTTTGGTTGGAGATTTTGTTGAAGGTCACTTTGTAAACAAAGTTCAAATTATTGAAGGTGCATATTCTCAAACACCTCTTTACATGATTCAACTTAGAAATGAATATGGCAAAGATACAACTTATACAATTGACAACATGGATTTGGATGCTGCAACAAACACTTATAAGTTGGAAGATTTTACATACCGCAGTTATATAACTGAAAGTTATGTTGTTAAAGTTACACCAAAATACGAATTGCTTGACGGTAAAGGCCTTGTTACATTTGATTACAGCGCAAGTGAAGAAGATTTGATGTTTGTTGACAAAACAAGTGAAATTGTAAAAGTTTACGCAGGTAACAAAGATTCTAACTATGGTTACACAATAACAATTAAAACAACAGTTGCTGGCATGTTGAACAACATTTATAACATGATAAGCCATGGTGATGTTTCAACAGAAATGTCCAAACTGGCATATTTTGCATTGTTTGACCCAGCAGATACCAAAGTGCCAACTTCAAGCAACAACCTTACAATAAGCGGTTATGCGTATGATCAAGACAATGAAACACTTCAAATTATGTTCTACACTGAAGATATGGTAACAGAAGGTTATTACTTCCGTTTGGCTTTGGAATATAACGGCAAAATTGTTTGGTCTGACAAAATTATAATTTTAAGTACAGCTGCAACAGACATTCGTTATAACAATTATTACATCAATTGGAAACCATTTGATGGTTCTCAATTTAATGGTTGGAAAAAACGTGATGAAATTTTACCTATTCCAATTAAAGTCTGGTCAATAGGGTAATTGGCGAACAACGCTCTTTCTTCGCAAACGATCTGGCTTGCGATATGCAGTGCAT
>CALCEI010000094.1 GCA_937900575.1 uncultured Clostridia bacterium | reverse complement strand
CATTTCTATTAATGAAATCGTGAATTTGTCAGATACTACTCTTATCGGCGGTAAGGCTACCGGTAACGGAACAGTCGGCAAAAATACTCTTGAAATAGCTTCATCTGCTGCTGGTTCCAAGGTTAAAGGCATCAACAGCTTCTCTGACATCAATTTCACCCTTGGCTCTGACATTGCTGCAGGAACTACGATGCTTTCTACTGTTGATAAGGTTGCTCTTGGCGGGGCTTCTGTAAATACAGAAATGTCCGGTATAGTTCTTGCTAAGGGCGAAAAGATTGTTCTCCTTGATAATGCAGACAAGGGAAATGCTGAGCTTAAGCTTAACGGTTCTACTGGTGACCAGACTGTTGCAGAAGAAAACAGCAGTTTTGTTGCTGTCAGCAGCGTAGGTTACAATACCAACGATAATAAGATAGCAATAGAATGTAAAGATGCCTTTGCTGCCGGCTGCTACATTGATGAAAAAGGCAAGCTTGGTAAAGATACGCTGACTCTAGGCAGCAGTGCTGCTTCCAATATGAGAGCCGGCTATGAAAGAGCTTCTGAAGCAGCTCCCGATATGTCGAAATACAGTGATATTTACGGTGTCTATAGTGCAGGTAGTGCTAATCCTACTGGTGCAACCATTGAAATTGTTGACCCATTTAATGATTGCGAAATTAAAGTAAATGGTTGTTTTGTTGAATATTTTGCCTTAGAGAATAAATCAACAGGCACAATAAAAGCAACAGCAGATGGAAAGTTTATATTAATTTAGCCATACAGTTATAGTGTAATTTTAAACCAGCCAACACAATTGGTTGGTTTTTTGTTTACAAATTTTGGTAATTGTGTATTTTATTCTTTACCACCACAACATGTTGTAAATTTAGCAAAAATATTGTTAAAAAACAGCGTAATTAAGGGTTAAAGTAAGCTAAAATGTTTGACTTGCTTGCTTTGTTTTAGTATAATAATACTAAATTTATGGGGGCAACAGGTGTTTAAAAACTTAAAATACATTTTGGATATTGGTTCTTCTAAGTTGACGTTGGTTGCAACATCTTCTTTTGGCGGAAGACAAAACGTAGTTGCTCAAGATTCCTTGCTGTATGATGGTTACATGGACGGTGAATTTTTAACCGAAAGTGAAATTGAAACAAACCTTGCAACTCTTGTTGGCAATGTTGCCAAAATGGTACGTAAAAACATAACCGAATTGATTGTTGGTGTGCCAAGCGAATTTTGCAAGTGTGTGTGCAAGCGAATTTCAAGGAAATTTTTAAGTAACCACAAAATCAAACAAACCGACATTGATGAACTTATTGAAGCAAATGCAGATTTCGGCGATAGTGAAGAATATGCAGTTATAAATTATGCGCCAATGCAGTATGTGTTGGACGATAACATTAGCACATTAAAACCTATCGGTTTAAAATCCAATTCTTTGGTTATGGATATAAGTTATGTTCTTGCAAAAAAATCATTTATTGATTTTATGCTTGAAAAATTTGCAAATATTGGTGTGGTTAAAGCAGACTTCGTATCCACAGCACTTGGTCAAGCGATGAATTGTTCTGTAGAACATGAACTTACAAAACCTTTTGCTGTTGTTGATGTGGGGCACATTTCAACAAGTGTGTGCGTTTATAAGGGTCAAGGCCTTGCATTGCTCAGTTCCTTTTCGATGGGTGGAGGGCATATATCATCAGATATTTCGCAAGTGTTACATATAAACTTTAAAGATGCCGAACTTTTAAAACATAAAATTGTTTTAACGGTAAGTTCAGACCGAAATGAAAATTATGAAATTTGCCGTAAAGATAGCATGATTCAAGCACCAATTAACATGACAAACCAAATTGTAAAAAGCCGAATTGAACGCATTGCAAACATTGTTGATGAAATTTTATCGGTTGACGAAGTGTTTAAAGATGTTGATATCTACATAACCGGCGATGGCATTGCAAACTTTAGGGGTGCAAAAAGCATATTGCGTGAAGTTGTAAAACGTGAAGTGTTTGATTTTAAAAATCAATTTGATAATTCTAGGAACAAATTTCAAACTGCAGTAAACGGCTTGGTTACCGTTGCAGGTACAGAAAAATAGGAGGAAATTATGGAATTTAATGACGATTGCGTATGTAAAATTAAAGTTGTTGGTGTTGGTGGTGGTGGAAACAACGCCGTTAACAGAATGGTTGCAGCAGGAATACGTGGTGCAAAGTTTATTGCCGTTAACACAGATAAACAAGACTTAAATGAATCCACTGCTGATGAAATTTTGCAAATTGGTAGAGAACTTACAAAAGGTCTTGGTGCCGGTGCAAATCCAGAAATTGGACGTAGAGCAGCTGAAGAAAGCGAACAAGAAATCCGTGAAATGCTTAAAGATACCAACTTGTTGTTTATCACAGCAGGTTTTGGTGGTGGTACAGGTAACGGTGCAGCCCCTGTTATTGCACGTATTGCGCACGAAATGGGAATTTTGACCATTGGTGTTGTAACCAAACCTTTTAGGTTTGAAGCACCACGTCGTTCAGCAAATGCAGAACAAGGTCTTGAAGAAATGCGTAAGTATGTTGACTCTTTGGTTGTAATTCCAAACGAAAAACTTTATGCAATTTTAAAGAAAGATGTTTCCTTTGTTGATGCTTTCCGTTATGCTGATGATGTTTTGCGTCAAGCAATTCAAGGTGTTAGTGAACTTATTTCTGTGCCAGGCTTAATTAACTTGGACTTTGCCGATGTTTCAACAATTATGAAAGATAAGGGTATTGCTCACATGGGTATTGGCCGTGGCGAAGGTCCAAACAAAACCATTGATGCTGTGCGTCAAGCAGTTACAAGTCAATTGCTTGAAACAAGCATTGAAGGTGCAACAGGTATTCTTATCAACATTGTTGGTGGCAAAGATTTAACTTTAAGCGAAGTTTACGAAGCCGTTGACCTTGTTCGTGATGTTGCAGACCCAAATTGTAACGTCATTTTCGGTGCAAGAATCAATAATAATCAAAGTGGCGTAACAGAAATTTCTGTTATTGCAACAGGTTTTGATGAAAAAAATAAACCAGCAGAAGCAAATGTTCCTGAATTTAAGGATAACAGCGCAGATATAAAGACTTTTACAGAACCTGCAGAAAAGGTTGAAGAACCTAAAAAAGAAGAGCCAAAAGAAGAAGTTAAACAAGACGTGGCTGAAGAAAAAGTTGAAGATATTTCAATTCAACCAAAAAAACCTTTCATCGACGATGAAGATTTGCCACCTTTCTTAAGAAAACTTCGTAAATAGAGCAACAAAAAGAGCCAATTTGATGGCTCTTTTTTAATTTTCTAAACCTATAAGATAATCTGTTGTTGTTTTTAAAACCAATGCCAAAGCATATAGTTGGTCCAAATTACATTCTCTTTGGCCAAGTTCCCAATAACTTATTGTCCTTGCATTTATTTTTAACTTATCAGCAAGTTGTTGTCTTGTTAAATTGTTTTCAAGACGCAATTCTTTCAATCTTTCTGGAAATTTATTCATACAAGTATAATAGAACAAAATGTTCAATTTTAGTTGACTTGGAACAAAATGTTCCATATAATATTATTATTAAACAAAAAAGGAGGGTTTATGAAAGAGGAGAATGTATCTAAAATTATCAGTCGAGCATTTTTATTATTCAGCAGTTTCATTTTTGTAGTATTGTCTATTGTTGCATTAATTGAATTTTTAAACATATTCAGTCTGATTATTGTCTTTGACACATTTGTATGTTTTGTTACAACGTTTATTATGTTTTTTATTAAGTCAAACAAAGCGAAGAATGTTGTATTTGCATGTTTTAGTGGTTTATTCGCAGTTATTGTTCTTATAAGTTTAATTCGTTTATTTGTTATGGCTGGATATTCATATTATAGTTATTCGCTAACTTATTCACTAGTTGTTGATGTCATAGCTTTAATTTCTTATCAAATATCATTATTTGTTCAATATTCCATGGCTAATGATTTATCAACGGCTAAGAGAGTAATTGACGTTGAAAACAAAGAAGAAAATACACAAGAAAAAGTCATTTTAAAAGAAATTGAAGAAATGAAGGCACAAATTCATTTGCAAGAGTTGGAAGAGGAATATATTGAACTTAAAAATACATTATTAAAAAGACAAAATAAAAAAGAATCTTCAACATCAAAGACAAAAAAGAGCTAAACGTAGCTCTTTTTTAATTGTAAATTTTGTTCATAAGTTTTTCAAACAGGGCAACGGCAAAGTACATTACGGAAGCGAGTATGCAAAGCACAACTGTTGCTGTCATAACAAGGTTAAGGTTAAACACTTGGCCGCCATAAATAAGCAAATATCCAAGACCTGCCTTGCTTACCAAGTATTCACCCATAATTGCACCAATCCAACTTAAACCAACGTTGATTTTTAAGGTTGCAACAATATCTTTAAGCGAGTTTGGAAGTATCAGTTTAAAGAATATTTGCATTTTGTTTGCACTCATGCTTTTTGCAAGGGCAATAAGTTGTGGGTCGCAACTTGTGAACGAGTTAAGGATATTCATTATCGTTACAATAATAACAATTAAAATGCACATAAAGATGATTGCCTTACTGCCTGCACCAAACCAAATGATTATTATTGGACCAAGCGCAATTTTTGGAAGGGAATTTAGCACAACCAAGTAAGGCTCAAGCACACGGCGTAAGAATTCACTATACCACAAAATAAAGGCAACAACAAAGCCAATGCCCGTGGCAATTAAAAAGCCAACAAGTGTTTCGGTTAAAGTAATTTGTGCATGATAAATTAGTTCACCAGAAAGGTAAAGTTCTTTTATTGTTGCAAGGATTTTGCTTGGGCTACTGAAGAAAAATGAACTGATAATTTCAAATTTTGTAAGCAGTTCCCAACTTAGCAAAAATGCCACCAAAATTGCAAGTTGTGTTAATAAAATTACGAGTTTTTTTGCACGATATTTGTTAAGATAATCTTTGTGTGATTTACTATATATTGTGTGTTTCATTTTGAATTTCCTGCCATATTGTATCAAACAGAATTTTTGATTCTTCAGTTTTTCTACGTTCGAAAGGTGTTAAATTTGGGCTGAAATTTAGTTTGTGAATTGCTTTAATCTTGCCCGGACGAGAAGACAAAACAATGATTCTATCTGACATGCTTATTGCTTCTTGAATATCGTGTGTTACCAATATGGCCGTCTTTTTTTCTTGCTTGATTATTGAAAAGATGCTATCGCATAATTCCAATCTTGTTTGGTAATCTAATGCCGAAAATGGTTCGTCTAGCAATAATAGTTCTGGCTTTAAGGCGAGAGTTCTTATAAGGGCAACACGTTGGCGCATACCACCACTAAGTTCGCTTGGGTGTTTTTTTAAGAATTCGCCAATGCCATACTTGTTTGCCAAACTTACGGCATAATTTTTTCGTTCTTTATTCTTTTGATGTTTTATTTCCAAACCTAAAAATAGGTTATTTTCTATTGTACGCCATGGCAAAAGGTTATCACGTTGAAACATATAACCACATATGTTGGATTTTGTGCTTGGTTTGTTTCCAGCAACCAACACATTGCCATCTGTAATTTTAAGAAGCCCAGAGATTATTGAAAGGATTGTGGTTTTTCCACAACCTGATGGGCCAACAATTGAAACAAATTCTTGTTTTTGAATATCCAAATTGATGTCTTGAAGCGCAGTTGTTTCGGTTTTTGTGCTGTGATAAATTAAATTTACATTTTTAAGTTCTACAAGTGGTTTATTTTTTTCCATGTTAGTTTACATTTTCTGCAAAAGTTGTGTTTACTGCCGTGTTCCATGCCACACGATTTGTTAATTCGCCTGCATTTTCAATTATATTAAGCATGTTGTTCCAAGAACTTTCTTTAAGCACAAAACTTTCTGCATAAGCACCAATTTTAATATAATTTTTTACTGAAGAAACAATAAGTTCGTTGCTTGTGCCGGTGAAAGATGGCTCAAGGGCATCAACAATTTGTTGGTCGTTTGCTGAAATTAAATAGTTATAGCCCTTTTTGAGTGCACGCATAAATTTTTGCAATTTTTGTGTGTTGTTGTTAAGGTAATTTTGCGTTGCAACAAAGCAGGTGTAAGGTATATCATTTACTTCGTCGCCCAAAGCAGAAACAATATATCCGGTTTTGTCAATTTCGCATTGACTTGCAGTTGGCTCAAACATTGTACAATAATCGCCTGTACCTGCAACAAATGATGAAGCAGTTAAGTTAAAGGCAATGGAAGTATCCATAATTGTATCCACATTTTCATTAAGTTCTGCACCAGGTTTTAAACCATGTTGTTCAAGTATATATTGCAAGGTCATTGCTGGCATTCCACCTTTACGCCCTGCAATGATGTGTTTGCCTTTAAGATTTTCCCATTCAAACGTCTGTGCTTCATCTGTTCTGCCAACAAGCAAAGAGCCATCGCATGCTGTAAGTTGAGCAAAGATGATTGGTGCGTTTTCCATTCCATTATTGCGCACATAAACAACAGATTCTGGTCCCATCAAACCTATATCTGCGCTGTTGGAAATGAGTGAAGACATAACTGTATCGCTTCCACCAGCATTGTTAAGTTCAATTTTTAGGCCTTCTTCTTCAAAATATCCTTCATTTATGGCTACATAGAGTGGGGCATAAAAAATTGAGTGTGTAACTTCGCTTATTCTTATTGTGTTATCATCTTTTTGGGCACAGCCAACAAAGGCAAAGCAAAAAGTTGAAAGCACAAGAACAAGCAACATTGCAATTTTTTTCATTAAATTCTCCTTTTGTTTGGAAGTGGTGGTTTTTCTTCCATTAATTCATTGTATGTTATGGCAGACTTTTTGTTAAAGTTTTTGCTTTTGCCAAAATTTGTTTGAAAAATTTAACACATTTTGTTAAAATAACAAATGGAGTAGATATGGATAAAAAAGATTTGATTTTTAAAATTTGTTCTTCTGTGGAAGTTGCTTTGTTGCCACTTGTCTTCTTTGCAAAAGTATTTATGCCACTTTGGGGTGTAAGCATTTTTGTTGCACTTATTGTCGCATGCAAAGTTGTTGCAGAAGTGTTTAAACAAAGGCAGAGTTTTGAACATGAAGTTGTTTCTTGTGTTGCAAGTGGTGTTGTGCTTGTAACATTGTTTGCCTTTTCTTTGGCTTATGGTTTTCTTGCAACTTGGCTTAACATTGTGCTTATTGTGTTTGTTTGTCTTATGGTTGCATTCAGGCTTATTGGCTTTTATTGGGTTAAATTAGATTGGGTGGATTCGGTTGACTTTTGCTTTATGATATTTGAAGTTGCAACACTTTTTGGTTTTGTGTTTGCTTGTTTCTATAACGTCATTCTTTCAATTTCTGCCATTGCCATGTTGTTTGCTTGTGCTTGTTCGGTTGCATATAAAGTTTATTATTTGTTCAGGTATAAACATTTGTGGTCACGTTTTGTAAGTTTGTTTAAAAAACAAAGTAAGTAAGTTGAATATTGACAAATTTACTAACTTGTGATAATATTTTGTTAGGAGTAGATATTATGAATAAAATTTTGGAATTAACTTCATTTGAATGGTTATTAAGATACAACGTTATTATTGGTGCAGTTGTTTGCATGTTGGGTGTTGCAATGTGTATACTTGCAAAACGTATTACCATGGCAATTAGAAAGACAGAAGAGTGCAACAAAAACGATAGAATTTATTTAACATTGTTTGTTGTTGGCATTTGCCTTGTTTTGCTTGGAATGATTGTTATTGCATTGCCAATTGATTCAACATTCTATAAAGGTTAGAATATGCAACACTATTTTATTGAAACGGAACACATGGATTCAGACTTTTTTGAATTTAATGATTCCATTTTTAATTTTAATTTAACACTAAAAAGTTGCAACAATATGTTTTCTAAAAACAAAATTGATGATGGAACACGTGCCTTGCTTGATGCGATTGGCAAAAAGTGTGAACTTTCTGGTGATGGACTTGATGTTGGTTGTGGCTTGGGTGTAATTTCTATTGCATTAATAAAAAAGTTCAACGTTAATATGGAAATGATTGATGTTGTGGACACAGCCGTAAGTTTAAGCAAGGAAAATTTAATAAAAAACAATGTTCAACACAATGCAATTGCATATAAAAGCAATGGTTTTGAAAATGTAAAAAACAGTTTTGATTTTGTTGTTACAAATCCACCAATAAAAACAGGCAAAGCATTGTTGTTTAATCTTATGGAAGATGCCTTCAAACACCTTAAAACAAATGGTAAATTGTTGCTTGTAATAAGAAAAGACCATGGCATGGAAAGTTTAAAAAAGCATTTGCAAACTTTGTTTGGAAATTGCGAAATTTTGGATAGAAACAAGGGTTATTACATTTTAAAATCAACAAAAAATTAGCCAAACGTGGCTAATTTTTTTATTGACCAAACAAACAAGAATTTAAACCGTTTATGTTGGGTGTACAGAAGGTTTCAGCAACAAGAGGGATTGCCAAATTTGAAATCCTTACACAATTTAAGTTGCCAATTCTATAATAAAATCTAAACATATTGCACCTTAAAACATTTTATGATTTTGTGGGACTTTTTGTTGCAGATTTTTTGCTAAATTATGCCAAAAATTTTAAGAGTAAAAGAAATTTTTTTGCATAAGATAGATTAGAGATTATTTTATAGGGGTTAATATGAGAGAGATAGCATTTGCTTCTCAACTTAAAAATAAGCACATTATAGATTTTATTAGTGAAAAAGTTAAAAGTAAAATTGATTTTTGCAAAACCATTGTAACAACTTATTTGGATAACAATTTTGCGTATCTTTTGTTTGCTTGTGAAGAAGAGTTCTATGCGCAGTGTGAAGTTGTTTTGGCAAATGTTATCATTGATTATATTGAAACGGTTTATAAAGTTGAATATTTAAAGGATAAAATAAAAAATCCAGCAGGTGATACGCTAACTTTTAATGCCTACATCAAAGTTTTATCCGTGTTTGATAGGTCAACAGATGAAACGGCATTAAAAAAGATTATGGTGTTTAACCAAACTTTCTTTTTGGATAGTTTTTTTGAATTTAGGCTTAAACCACTAAAGCAACATTGGGATAATTTGGCAGAGTTGAGTTCAGATAATATTGCCATGTTCAATTCTGGCACTTTTGTTGACGTAATTAGGTTTTTGATTAACACCATGGATAACGTAGTTTACAAAGTAAAAGTTATTATGAACGGCGAAAAGTGTAGCATTTATAACATGAAAAACAAAAACGCAAAAATAAAAAAGATTGCAGATTGCACTTCGCCCTTGGATTTAATTTCAAACGTACTTAATTATTGCCCGAACTATATTGACGTTTATTTGGATACCAACCGTGATGACGAAGCAGTCAACTTTTTAAGCAATATTTTTACAAGCAGATTAAAAATTTACACAAAAGTTTAGAAATATGTTTGCAAAATTGTTTTATTGTGTTATAATAAACATAATTGAATAAGCAGTTTTTGGATAAGTAGATTTGTGGCCAAGGTTAAGAGAGAGCATCTGCTGGCTGGAATTGATGCAACACACCACACGTTGAAACCACCAATTAGGCTGACGCAAGTGTTTCTTGCAAACAAAGTGGGTATTTAACCAATTAGGGTGGAACCGCGGATTAAAAATTCGTCCCTTGCATAATTTTGCAAGGATTTTTTCTTTTAAGGAGGATTTATGGAAAAAGAAGAATTGGAAGAATTTAACAACAAACAACAAATGTATCGTCACAGCATGAGCCACATTTTGGCAAAGTCAATAAAAGAACTTTACCCAGATGTTAAAGTTGCCATTGGACCTGCAATTGACAATGGTTTTTACTATGATTTTGACAATTTAAAAATTAATGAAGAAGATTTTGCACGCATAGAAGACAAAATGCGTGAAGTTGTTGCACGTAACGAAGATTTTGTGCGCAGTGAAGTATCAAGAGCAGATGCTCTTAAAATGTTTAAAGATGAGCCATACAAGATGGAACTGATAAATGACTTGCCAGATGATGCAGTTATTTCTGTTTACCACACAGGCACAGATTTTTACGATTTATGCCGTGGACCACACGTTGAAAACAGCAAATTTTTGCGTGGATTTAGTTTTAAAATAAACAGAGTTAGTGGCGCTTATTGGCGTGGCAGTGAAAAGAACAAAATGTTAACACGTGTTTACGTTTATGGTTTCTTAAACAAAGATGATTTAAAAGAATGTTTACGTTTGGAACAAGAAGCAAAAGAACGTGACCACAGAAAACTTGGCAAAGACCTTGGAATTTTTATGTTTAATGACCTTGTTGGTAAAGGTCTTCCTATGTGGCTTCCAAATGGTTTTACTTTGCGCAGACAATTAAGCGATTACATTATGAACAAAGAAATTGCTTTGGGATATCTTCATGTTATGACACCAAGTTTGGGCAACGTAAACTTATACAAAACTTCTGGTCACTGGGCTCATTATAAAGACAGCATGTTCCCAGCAATGGAAGTGGAAGAAGAAAGTTTTGTTCTTCGTCCAATGAACTGCCCACATCACATGGTTATGTTCAAAAATTTCCAACATTCTTATAGGGATTTGCCAATAAGAATTGCAGAAATTGCAAACGATTTTAGGTTTGAAGCAAGTGGAACTTTGGTTGGTTTGGAACGTGTGCGTGCTTTCACTCAAAATGATAGTCACATCTTTTGTCGCCCAGACCAAATTGAAAGTGAAGTTAAAGGTGTTATTGACTTAATTTTAGATGTTTACAAGGACTTTGGTTTTAAAGATTATAGTTTCCGTTTATCACTTCGTGACCCTAAAAATACAGATAAATATTTTGGCAATGACGATTTGTGGGAAAAGAGTGAAAAAGCACTTCGTGAAATTTTGAAAAACAGTGGTGCAAGGTATTATGAAGCAGAAGGTGAAGCTGCTTTCTATGGTCCAAAAATTGACGTTCAAGTTAAATCTGCAATTGGCCATGATATTACACTTTCAACCGTACAATTGGATTATCAATTGCCAGAAAAATTCGAACTTGAATATGTTGACGAAAATAACAACAAAGTTCGTCCTGTTGTTATTCATCGCGCTGTGTTTGGTTCACTTGATAGGACAGTTGCCTTTGTGTTGGAAGAGACAAAAGGCATATTGCCAGCATGGTTAAGTCCTGTTCAAGCAAAAATCCTTACAGTTAATGAATCAAACGAAAAATATGCAGAAGACGTAAGGAAAAAACTTGCCTTGGCAGGTTTCAGGGTAAAAACAGATTATTCCAACGAAAGTGTTGGCAAGAAAATTCGTTCAGCTGTTATGGAAAAAACACCTTACGTGCTTGTGATTGGTGATAAAGAGATGGCCGATGGCACAGTTTCTGTTCGCTATAGAGGTGGAAAAGACACTGTAACAAAATCTTATGCTGAATTTGAAGCAGAAATCAAATCTGCAGTTGAAAACAAAAACTAAAAACAGAAAATACTGCCGTTTGGCAGTTTTTTTGTTTAAAAATCATTGACAAGCAATTTATTATATGGTAATATAATCAACGTAAAAGTAGGAGTTCCACTTCTCACCTTGAAGCAATTGCGCGACAATGGTTTTAAAATTACAATACAAGGCGTTAAGCCGTAATTTTATTGAGGTGGGTTCTTTTACATGAAGAATTCATTTTTTATTTTAGGAGGAAATTTGAAAGAATCACTTAAAAACGAACAAATCAATTTACCTGAAGTGCGTGTTATTGGCCCAAATGCCGAACAACTTGGAATTATGAGCAGTAAGCAAGCGCAAGAAGTTGCAAATGGATACGATTTGGATTTGGTACTTATTGCACCAGAAGCAAAACCACCTGTTTGCAAGGTTATGGATTATGGCAAATTTAAGTTTGATGAACTTAAAAAACTTAAGGACCAGAAAAAAGCTCAAAAGGTTGCCAAACTTAAAGAAGTTTCACTTTCTATGACCATTGATGACCATGACTTACAAATTAAAGCAAAACAAGTTTGCAAATTTTTGGAAGATGGCAGTAAAGTTAAGGTTAATATTAGAATGTTTGGTAGGTTACAAGCACGTCCACAAGTTGGTGTTGACGTAATGCTTAAATTTGCTGAACTTTGTTCAAGTGTTGGTCAAGTTGACAAACAACCTGAAGTTGCAGGAAGGAATATCTTTATGTTTTTGGTGCCTATTGCTAAAAAATAAGCACTGCAAGAACTCAGTTTTACAAAATTATTTCATATAGGAAAAGGAGAAAAATTTTATGCCAAAAATGAAAACAAGAAAAGCCATAGCAGCACGTTTCTCTGTGACTGGTACAGGCAAACTTAAAATGATGCATGATGGAAAGAGCCATAATTTGACTAAGAAATCAAGAAAGAGAAAAAGAACATTAAGAACAACCGGATATGTTTCAAAGCAATATGCTAAGAACATTAAGGCAGTGATGTAGGAGGCTGAAGATGAGAATTAAACGTGCAGTTAATGCAGTTAAAAAACGCCGTGCAATTTTGAAAGAAGCAAAGGGTTACGTAGGCGCAAAATCAAAATTATATAGAACAGCTCGTGAAGCAGTTATGAAATCTGGTCAATATGCTTACACAGGCAGAAAACTTAAAAAACGTGATATGCGTTCACTTTGGATTGTACGTATCAATGCAGCATGTCGTGAAAACAACATAAGCTACAGTGCATTTGTTGGTGGTCTTAAGAAAGCCAATGTTGAATTGAACCGTAAAGTGCTTGCAGACTTGGCAGTAACAGACAAGGTGGCATTTGCAAAACTTGTTGAAACAGCAAAGAAAGCATAGTAAAACAACACAGGTATAACCTGTGTTTTTTGTTTTTACTATTGACAAATAGACATTTTTGATATACTATTTAATAGAAGGTAAAAATACATGGAACAAGAGATTTTGGAAAAATATAAAGACCAAAGTATCAATGATATGAGAGTAAGCATGCCAGTTCTTGGTAAAAAGATATATGGTCTTGAAAAAGAAATGGCCAAAGGCAGAAAAAAAATGGTTTTGGATTTGGTTGCTGCAATTGGTGGAACCGTGTTTGCGGCACTTTTTACTATTTTAATGTTGGTTTTTCGTTTGCCAATTGCTTTGCTCTTGTTGTCAATTGCCATTGAACTTTTAGGTACATGGCGAGGTATGGCTGCCGGTTCAAAAATAGAGGAACTTAAAAATTTAAAGAAAGAAAAAAATAAGTTAGAAGTTGAACTTGATGAACTTAAAGAAGTTGTTGCATTTTTTACAAATATAAAAGATTCTAAAAGAACAAATGTAAAAATGTTTAGGGCTACAGTTGGACATATTCAAAATGATACTAAAACTGACAAATTAATTGAAAAAATGATAGAGTACAATTCAAAATTTGACCTTGGCATTGAATAATACAAGCAAACATGCTTGTATTTTTTTTGGGTATTGACAAATTAGTTTTATCTGCTATAATCATACCAATTTTGGAGGATGTTATGAATTTACATGACGAACAAATTAAACAAGTTTTTGCAGAATGTGATAAATTGAAAAAGAGTATGGCTATTAAAGAAGGCATTGCAATTCTACTTTTCTCTATTGCTGTGTTGGGAGCCCTTGGCATTCTACCATTAATTTTTGTTGGGATATTTGCAAAGTTGTGGTTGCCACTGTTGTTTGATGGCATTTTAAGCGTTGTATACAGAATTGCATCAGGTTTTGTTTTTAAACTTGCTGACAAAGATGAAATGAAATATGTTAAGCAACGAAAGAAATACTTTGACATTAAAAATGAAGAAGCAGAACTTAACAAAGTTTTTGAAGCATCCGTTGTAAAAACTGAAGTGGCAAAAGATAATAAAACTTTGGTTGAAAAATGCCTTGCAAAAAACAAAAAGGTTGACAAAAAATTGGAAGACTCAGCAAAATTTGCTAAGAGTGCAGAATATTACAACAGAGAAATCAACGGACTTGGTTTATAATAAAAAGTCGGCAAAAATGCTGGTTTTTTTATATCAATTTGTTAATATTCTTGCAAAATGCATATTGACAAATTCGGTTTGATAATGTAATATATTAACGAAGTTAAAATTTAAGGAGAGTAACATGAAATCTCGTGTTAATAAAGAAGTTGAAGATGCATATGTTGAAGACAAGAAGGCTTCAAAAATTGTTGTAACAGATTTACAAAAATTAATAAATAAAATTGAACACAAATGTGGAACC
>CALCEI010000093.1 GCA_937900575.1 uncultured Clostridia bacterium | reverse complement strand
CGGTTTTGGTTGTTAGAAATTAAAAAAAACAGCCATGAATTTGGCTGTTTTTTGTTTTCTATTTTGCTGGTCTTGCGTGTTTCAAACCTTCACGTGTGTTGAACACAACAAATATGTATGTTACATCAACAAACAATTCAAACACAACACAACAAACAACAATTATTGTGCTCCAAATTTGAACTGCACCACTTTCTGAAATCATGTTATGCAAATAAACGCTGAAGTTGTTTGTTAAAATTTGTAAAACTGTTAAGATGATTACAGAAATCATCAAAACATTAACGTCTTTGTTTGAGACTGTTTTTGGAGAAACTTCTCTGCAACCCAAAATAACTTCAATAATCACCAACATATCCAAAATTGGTGTTGCATTGTAAATTGTGCCTGCAATTGACTGGCAAACGCCATTTGGAATTGCACCAAAAATTACAGCCGACACATATAAGATTATGTTTGCAATAACCATATACATTGATTGTTTAAAGTGATTTGTTTCATCTTTGCCTGCAACAATAAGGCCAACAAGTTCCAGCACACTACCCACCAAAACAAGCACAATACCAACCCAAGCAAGCACATTTGCTACATTTGGCCACATAACACTTAAAACGGTTAAGCAGGAACCAACAAGCACAAGGATAATTGACAAAGCCAACAAACCAAGGCCTTTTTGAACATTAATTAATTTTCCCATAATATCTCCTTTAATATATATTTATATTATAACAAAAGTACGTGTAAAATTCAAACAAAAACGTTGTTTAATTAAAAATAAATTCAAGCAAAAAAAACAACCACAATAAGTGGTTGTTCAATTTAGAATAAATCATCATCATCGTCTTCGCCGTTTTGTGAAGCCATTAATTTATTTCTTTCTTTGATATCGTAGAAAATTGAGTTTTCATCAAACACGTGTCTTTGTTGATATCCTCTTTGTACACGTTTTGTTGTGTAAATGTGTGCAACGCTGGAATCAAAGTAAGGTGTAATTTTTGTTTTTAATGCTGCGTTTGGTGTGAAGGTTTTTATTGTTACAAAACCTTGATCCCTAAATGAAGGAAGTTCCTCTGGATAAGCAACAGGGATAGATTTAATTTGTGTGCTTGTTGAAGTTGTTGTTTTTCCGTCTGCACCTTTGCTTTTGTTTTCGTTTGTTACGCTGATTGTCTTTTTACCAAGTAATTCAGAAAATTCCTTGTTTGTAACAGTATCTTCAGAAGCAATATAAACTTGAATTGGGCAGTTATCTTTAATAATTTTGCCTTCTTCTTGACCGTAAACTTGATAAAGTTGGCTATATGATTGAACACAAAGTTCAAAGAAAATGCCACGAGAACGTCCAACCGCCATGCTTGTTCCAAAGTTTGCAAAAGCTGATATGGATAAAGAAAGAGCAAAACTTTCTGAATCAGCTCCAGAAGCTCCATCAAAACTTACAGGTAAAGAAATGGAACTTGATCCATTTGGATTCTGTGCATTCTCTTTAGTTGCACTTCTTGGTGTAATTGTTGGTTCTTTCAAATTTGGTAACTTCTCACTTACAACAACTGGTGGATGTTTGATTCTTGCTTTGATTTTTGGTCACTTCCAGAAAATTGGTAAAGTTTGCATTATGCCACAGGAATCTACTCTTAAAGTATTCCGCGAACTTGGTCTTATGTTGTTCTTGATTGGTGCCGGTGTTGCTGGTGGTGCTTCATTCGTTAAATATTTCCA
>CALCEI010000092.1 GCA_937900575.1 uncultured Clostridia bacterium | reverse complement strand
TCCCTTGCCCATAAAAGAGTTAAACTTAATTACAACCTGTTCTTTTTCTATCCATTTATGAAACAGTGCTTTTTCATTGTTTACATAACACGGTCTTAATTCAAATTTTATTTTAATATTACTTAATGCTGCCATTTTTATAACCTCTTTATGCTTACTCTATATTGAACGCTTTCAGGAACTGTGAAGGCTTTCTTCACAAAAGATTTTCTTTCAATGAGATAATGCCCTGTAATAACCTTTTCACGTTCACCAACTTTAGCCTTAATTTGCTTGTCAACTTCTTCAAACTCTTTCTTTGCAGCTGCAAGTTCTTCTTTACGTTTGATAAGGTCATCAAGTTCGTCATCAAGGTCAATGTCAGCTGGAACACGTCTTTGTTCACCACATACATGTGCAAGTGAACATCTTTCACACATTGAAATGTCATCACAAGCTTCAGGTGGTTCTTCTTTTTGTAAAGCTACATAAATTCTTTCAGCCTTTGACAAATACTTTTCACCTAGATCATAGTCAAAAGGCACTTCAATGAACTTGGTTTCACCTGTAAGTTTATTTGTTAGTGCAAAGAAGCCTTTTTCCTTTCCAAAGTGAAGCATGTAAATAAACAACTGTGCTGGATAACCTTGAACATAAGGTTTCTTGCTTTTAAGAAAGTCATCAACACTATTTAGCTTGTCAAACTCAAATGGTGAAAGTCCTTTAATTTCAACAGGCAACATTTCACCGTTTTCATCTTTAATTCTAATGTCTTCACGTCCTGTAATAATTCCACCTTTAACATCAACTTGCCAACTTCTTTGTGTTGGTGTCAAAACTTCAAAACCAGCTTCTTTGATGTTGTTTATGGTGTGTTCTTCAAGGGTGTTGCCTAGATCAAAAATATTTTGCAAACCAACATCATGTGGTTTTTGTTCTTGCCAATATTTAATTAGCAAATATAAATAACGTTCACAAGGGTGTCCTAAATTAGACGCTCTTAAATTTCTGCAAGGGTAAACAGTTATCTTGTCAGCCTTTGCTTTAAACAATTTTGCATTAATCTGTTCTGCTGTCATTCTTCAATTTCCTCGTTTTCTTCAAAATTACCGTGACAGAATGGGCAACCATACATTTCTTCAAACGCTGGTGTTCCAAAATGTTCACCTCTTGGTTCTTTAAACTTCACAGGCTGGTCAAATTCATTGCCACATTCATCACAAATGTACATTATTTCTTTTCACCTTTACTTAAACAGTAAAGAATAATTACGCTTGCACAAATAATTGCTGTCATTATAACCGCTGTGTAATTAATCATCATTATTCTTTCACCTCTTCTGTTGCACCTTTTTGGCAATTCATACAAAGCATTTTGCCATACTTGCTTTGTGAGAAACTTGCAACCTTCTGTG
>CALCEI010000091.1 GCA_937900575.1 uncultured Clostridia bacterium | reverse complement strand
TCAAACGCTCGCAAACGCTCAAACAGGCACTTTTTAGCGTGATTTCTTCTATCTATGATATAAATATCACAAACAACAGTAACGAAAAAGAATTTGAAAGTTATGATCAAACAACAACATTAACATTCAGCGCAACAACTTTGCTTAGTGCAAACAGCGTAACAACACAAGGTTCACACAAAATGGATTTATCAACAGGGCTTGCAAAAGATGAATCATCCAGCACAACAAACAATGTTTATGCATGGACAACAACATATGATGAAACTGTTTTGAGTGGAATTAACACAACTGGTCATGAAATTCCAACAGCAAAGGTAAAACAAAAAGTTAATGTTTACCGTGACGGCAAATTGATTGAATCCCTTTCTGATGTTGAACACGAATTTGGCACAAGCATTTCAGAAATCACTGCTTTGGTAGATCCAACAGATTCTCGTTGCACAATTTCTGAAACTGCATACACAGATCAATCCTTTACAACGGCTTATGCAGAAGATGCCAAGGTAAAATCTTATGGTGGGGAAGAAATTTATTTGTTAAGCACACCAAAAGAAAATTATTCAACGGTTTTAACCCTTTACTGCAAAAGCAACGGTTTAACCACGAAAATTGAAGAATCCCTTGTGGAATTACAAGTTTTAACCAAAGCAACAGACATCCAAATAAGCACTGAAGAAAAAACACATAAAAACAGCTTTAAATACGATCAAGTTTTGGTAAATGGTTCTGTGTTTACAGATGAAAAATTATCAACCGAATTAAACAAACAATATGTTGTAAAATATGTGCGCAATTATGACGATGTTGAAACAACAGTTGACCTTTACTTTAATGGTGAAATTATTCAAACAGTAACAGAATTAAATTATCAAAACATCATCAAAGATTACTTCAACTTTAAAGGTATAACTTATTACGGTGGAATTACAAACATTTTGGGATATAGTGAAGCTAAATACTATGCTGACGCAAACTTAACACAAGAAATACCTGCGGACGCAATGTTTAAACAATATGATAAACTTTATTTAACAATCACACCAAAAAGCAATCATGATATTTTCTTTATAACAACCAAAAAGAACACTGGCGAAATTGAGCATACTTTTGACCACAAACTTGCACCATCTGCCAACTATAAATTGATAATTTCAGATTATAAATCTGTTACAATCAATGGTGATGATTTTGAAACTTTCCGCA
>CALCEI010000090.1 GCA_937900575.1 uncultured Clostridia bacterium | reverse complement strand
TGATTAACGGAGAATTGCTGTTTTCTTTGATATAGTCGATTCTATCCTGCGGATACTCGATGGAAAGGGGAACACAGGCAAGCCCCGCCGACAATATTCCGAGATAGCAACCAACATATTCTACTTTCCTATCCAAAAGGATAAGGATAGGCGTACTTGGAGCGAAATTGTAGGTTTTCAGTTTCCCTGCAACTCGCATTCTAAAATTGTTCAATTCTTCGTATGTAGTTTCTCTACTAGCATTACAATCAACAACGGCAATCTCATTTGCATGTTCCCTTGCTATAGCGATAAAGCTTTCTATCAGTTTTTGCATAAAATCTTATTTTCAATAAAAAATTTTTCTTAGCCTATTCTATTATTCATACAATAAAGGACTATTTCAATAGAAAAAGGCCTTACAACAAAGATACTATAATTTTGTGGGAAACAATATACAAATTGGTAGCACAATCATTTGGAATTATATACCAATAGTCAGTTTTCAGTTTGATTTCCATAATGTTTACAAGGTCAATTGTACGCTCCATTTTATCCATACAAAAACCCACAATACGAAGCGAATAAAACGTCCCAACAACATCCAAATCGCACATATTTTCCAATTAACTTTATAAAATCCCAAGACGATAGCAAACACATCACCGACAAATGGTAACCAAGTAACAAACGCGAGTAGGCTTCCCCATTTTTCAATTATTTTTTTCTGTTGTGTCAACTTTTCAGGACGGATTTTGAACCACTTTTCAATGCGTTCCATATTACCAAGCCAACCAATAAGATATGACGTTAACCCTCCTATCCAATTTCCTACTGTCGCAACTATCAAACAAGTAAACGTATTCAATCCAGCAACCAAACACCCAATCAAAAGCGCATCAGCACTAAACGGAACAATGGTTGACGCCAAGAAAGAACCGACAAACAAACCAAAATACCCTAAATTTTGGAGCATACGCGTCTTATTTTGAAAAATTTGATGAAAAATTTAATTTCCTTGATGGCGTAAATCATTATCAACGTTTGCACAAAATTCAACTTAATGGCGAACAAACTGACGCTGTGCTTGCAGGGGTTACAAAAGGCGTTTCAATAATCACAGGTGGCCCAGGCACAGGTAAAACAACCATTGTGCGTTGCATTTTGGAAATGTTAAAAGACCAACAAAAAAAAGTTTTGTTGTGTGCACCAACAGGCAGGGCTGCAAAACGCCTTACAGAAAGCAGTGGTGTGGAAGCAAAAACAATCCACAGGGCGCTTGAAATGAATCCAACCGAAGATGCAGGTTTCTTCCACAGAAATGAAAATAACCCACTTGATGCTGATGTTGTTATTGTTGATGAAACAAGTATGGTTGATGTAACCTTGTTTTATCACTTATTAAAGGCCTTGCGTTCCACCACAAAACTTATTTTGGTTGGGGATAAAGACCAATTGCCAAGTGTTGGTGCTGGAAATGTGCTTAAAGACCTTATTGAATGTAAAAAAATCCACACAACCGAACTTATCAACATTTATAGGCAAGAAGATAGCAGTTTAATTGTAAGCAATGCACACTTAATAAACAGTGGACATATGCCGGTTATTGATAACACAAGCAAGGATTTCTTTTATGAAGCAGGCAAAGATTTAAGTTCAAATGCCGAAACCATTGTGGACCTTGTAACAACAAGGCTTCCAAACTATTTCAACATAAAGGCACAAGATATTCAAGTGCTTGCACCAATGAAGGCAGGTCCATGTGGAATTGATAACCTTAATAGACGCCTTCAAATGACAATAAATCCACATTTCTCTGGTGTTGAATTAACTGTTGACTTTGCAAAATTCCATGTTGGGGATAAAGTTATGCAAATTGTTAATGACTATCAACAGCCATACACAAAATATGAACCCAACGGCATGTATCAAGAAGGAACAGGTGTGTTTAATGGCGACATTGGGTACATCACTCACATAGAGCCAGAAACATATGAAACAACAGTAAGTTTTGATGATGGAAAAATTTGCAAATACGAACGCACAAATTTAAGTGAACTTACTTTGGCTTATGCCATAACTGTGCACAAAAGCCAAGGCAGTGAGTTTGATTGTGTTGTTATTGCACTCGTTCCGGGTGCTCCAATTATTGTAACAAGGAATTTGCTTTATACGGCAATAACCCGTGCAAAAAAGGCAGTTGTTTTGGTGGGTAACAAACAAGTTTTGGCATGCATGATTCACAATAACTATACGGCAAAACGTTACACCATGCTTAAAGATTTCATCTTGGCCGAATTTAACAAAACCGAATAAAAAAATAGGCATTTCTGCCTATTTTTTAATTAAACTTAAATTGTCTTAATTTAATTTCCATATCCAACAACTTGGAAATGTATTCCTTAAGATTTGTTTTATGCAAATCGCTGTTTTTAAGCATTTCATAATCAAGTTTTAAAGCGATGTATTCTTTTAAATTACACTTCATAATCGCCAATTTCCTTTTCTTTCTTTGCTTTTGCTTCTCTGCATCTGTCATCAATTATTTTGCCAACAGTTGCAATCTTTTTATCCATTGCGTGTTTAATATCAACATCTTCTGTTTCAACTTTATCTTTAAATGTGTTATATAAAACATTAACAACTGCTTTTTTAATTTCATTAACATAAACATCATATAAAAACAAGTCATCACTTAATTCAGCCAATTTAATTTGGCCATTTGAAAACTTTGTAATTTCATTAAGTTCTTTTTTTATCTCTTCTCTTAAATCACTTTTTATATAATCAAATCCACACCAATACAACAAAGCCCTATCTCTTATTGTTGCCAAAGCAATTTCCTTATCTGCACGTAAATTTTCTGGTATGTTTGAGAACCTATCATTTAACTTCATGCACAACAAAACAATTTCTTTGTCTGATTTTAATTTGTCTGGAAGATCATTATAAATCCTGTAATTTTCTGCTACCACCTGCAAAGCAATTTCTTTGTCTGATTTTAATTTGTTTGGAAGATCATTATAAATGCTGTAATTTTCTGCTACTACCTGCAAAGCAATTTCTTTGTCTGATTTTAATTTGTCTGGAAGATGCTCATAAACTTCGTAATTTTGTTCTACCAACTGCAAAGCAAGTGCTTTATCTATTGTGAAATACTCAACAATGCTTGGATGCCTTTTTACTGCAGACAAAAGAAATTCTGTTCCATTTGAAACATTATCTAAAACACTACTGTTATATTTTGCAGCACGACAAATAAAATCTATATCTTCTTTTAATTTTGGGTCAACTTTAGCAAGCAAATCTTCTTTGTACATCAACTCATTAAGACGCTTCATTGCTTCTAAAACGACATCAACATCTCCCCAATATTGTTCTGGAACAATGCTTACAATTTTATCATAAGCAAGTCTTTCTGACTTTTGTAACTTTTTTATAACCTCTTCTTTTGTCATTTCTCTTGCCATAAATCCCTCCTTAATAATAAGTTATTAACTTGGTAATAGTATACCCCTCCCCTAAGCATTTTGTCAAGGGGGTTTTTGAAAAAAAACTTTGCAAAAACATAAAAAACACCTTAGGTTATCCACATAAGGTGTTCTTTTGTCCGTTTTTATAAAGAACTTTCTATGTTATTTAAAGATATATCAAGCAATTTTTCCATTTTACCATTGGAAAGCACAATTTTTTCAAAGTCTAAAATGTACTTACTTTTTCCACCAAAGTTGTGTCCACCAGGAACAACCAAACTGGCAGTGTTATCCATGCCCAATTCTTGCATGATTTTTGCAATTTCAATTTGACGTTCTTGAATTGTTAAATCGCCATATAATTTTTTAAATCTGCTTCTTGTTCTTCTATCATGCAATCTTGGATTTTTTGCAATATCATACTTTTTGTTATCTTCTTCCACGCCTACAAAAAACATTTGTTTTGCCTTGTGATATTCACCAATATTAAAAGGTTTGCCAAACATTTTTTCATAATCTGCCGTGCCCAAAGGATAAGGCAAATCAACACCAAACAATTCCTTTGTTGGAAGTGGTTGCACGGCATTTGAGCACATGGATAAACACACATCAAAATGCTCTGGTTCTGCAAACAACATTCTGCCTGCAAAAACTCCGGAAGTTGAAAACCCACACAAACCAGATTTTTCTGCAATTTGCACCTTTGGATTTTTACTTAAACATATCTTTTTTGCTTCTTTAACCATGTTAACAACTTGCTCAGGCAAATTTGCATATTTGCTTGATTTATCCAGCATAACATTTCTGCTCAACATTTGTGGATAGTATTCATCATCATGTTCGGCATCACATCTTTCAATAATTGGAATAACCAAAGGTTGATTAAGTTGTTGATACATATAGGCAACATTAAAAGTTTTGCCATCTTCTTTTTTGCATATTGTCTTGGCAAAAGCCACAGCGTCTTGTTGCTGTTCTTCAAAAGTTTGATATCCAACAATGTTGCCATCTTTATCCGTTTTAACATAATTTACAGAATTGTTGCCTTCAACAAAGATTTTTACATCTTTTTGCATTTTTTTAGGATAAATTAATATGAAAGGAAAATTATAGCCCTTGCTTGGGTCTGCTTCATGAACTTCATATTTTAACATATTCACCTCCCATACCTATTTTTATTATAAAAAATATTTCCAAAGTTGTCAATATTGAATTAAAAAAATAGGCAACACTCTGCCTATTTTTTGTTATTTTCTTCCACAACGGTGTGTGCCAAGGTCAGCACGTTCACTTCTTTTGCACCGGCTTTCATAAGTACTTTTGCAATTTCATCACTTGTTGCACCTGTTGTAAAAATATCATCAACAATAAGCACACTTTTGCCTTTAAGTTCATTTTTATGTTCTTTATTAAAGGCATAAACATCTTTAACATTTTCTTTCCTTTCTTTATAACTCAACTTGGTTTGTGTGCTGTTATCCACAACTTTAAAAGTGAATTCCACAAAAGGCACATTAAGTTTTGTTGCAATTTCTTTGGCAAGCAAGGTAGATTGGTTGTATCTACGCGCCTTTTCCTTTTTCTTAAACATTGGAACATTGGTAACAATATCCACATCAACATCCCAAGTAAGCAATTCATCAAACATAAGGTTTGCAAAAGGAACGCACAAAAATTTTTGGCCGTTATATTTAAATTTATGCACTGCCCTAACAACATTGTTTTTATAAATCAAGGCACTTTTTGCTTTGGCAAAATTGTAATTATTCATTTTACAATCCAAGCAAACGCCATCATTGTTTTCAGTTATTGGCCCACCACAACGCGCGCACGCGTATGTAATATAAGGTAAGTCTTTCAAACAATCTTCACAAGTATCATTATAGGCATTTTCATTAAGTTCTTTGCCACAAAACACGCATTTTATGTGCTTTGGAAAAAGCAAATTTAAAAGCCAAGAACAAAAACCCTTCTTTTCCATATGTGCTCCTAACAATATTTTAGCAAAAAACCCACAATTTACAAACAAAATTGCAACAAAAAACGCCCTAAATTTAGGACGTCTTTTTAAGCATAAAGAAATTATTTAAGTTCAACAACTGCGCC
>CALCEI010000089.1 GCA_937900575.1 uncultured Clostridia bacterium | reverse complement strand
TTTTTATTATTTTTAAAAATTTTGTACAAAAATATTGACATTTGTATAAAAATATGCTAAATTGTGTAGGTTTTGAGGTTAAAATGAATAAAAAAGAGCAAATATGCTCGCAGTTTGTTACTTCTAATTATTATTTAAAAAAGAAGATGACAACGCTTGGCATATCAACTAAATATATTGCTTACTACTACCTTGTTGACATTATGGATTTGCTTATTAATGAAGATAAAAAGGTGCGCTCTTTTTCACGCGAAGTTTTTCCTTTTCTTGCAGGGAAATATCAAAAAAATGGTTGCACAGTGGAGCGTAACATTAGAGTTATAATAAGTTCTTTTTGGGATAAAACATTAAAGAAAAAATTGCAAATTTTTTGGCAAAGGGAAGACAAACCAAGTTGCTGTGAATTCATTTATTTAATAAAAAATTACATGTGCAAGGATTTAATTTAGTACATCTAAAATGGTATAATAAATTGTTAAAATGCGATGATAGTTGCCATGTTTTATAAGATTAAATTGGCTTTTGGAAGTCAATTTTTTATTTGCAGAAGTTGACTGATAGTTATTGAAAAATCTTGTTAAATTTTCGTTTATTGCTTTTGGTGTAGAATGTGTTTCTTGTGCAATTTTTTTAATTTGTTCTGTGTAAAATTCCACTGTTGCATTGCCAGCAAAATGCATGTTTGCAATGATGGTTGAAACAATATTGAAGGCATTATATTTTTCGTTAAAACCTAAAGTTGTAAGTTGAAAATTTGTTTGTTGTTTTGTTAAATTTAAATCTGTTTTCATGCTGTTATTTTATAAAAATTTTTAAAAAAACGCAAAAGAATTGCAAAATTTACCATGTTTTTTCATATATTTTAACAAAATTTCATAAATTGTTGTATGAATAAAATTTGGATTGTGATGATAATTTCCAGCCTTATTATGCTTGCAATTGTTTCACCAAGTTCGGTTGTTGGCACCATGATGGAAGCAAGCAAAATGGGCGTTACCATGTGCATTGAATTTATTGGCATTTATGCAGTTTGGATGGGACTTATGCAAGTTATGGACGATTGCAAATTGAGTCATAAACTTTCCAAAGTTTTAAGCAAACCTGTTGAATATGTTTTTGGCAAAACAGATGAAGAAACAAAAAAGAATATTTGTTTGAACATTGCTTCCAACATAATTGGCATTGGCAGTGCTGCAACACCTTATGGCATAAAGGCCATGCAGGGTTTGGACAAGGGGGACACAAAAGCCACACGTGCAATGATTATGCTTGTTGTAATAAATTCAACAGGAATTCAACTTTTGCCAACCACAGTTATTGGCATGCGTGCAGTTGCTGGGAGCGTTAGTCCAAGTTGCATTCTTTGGCCAACCATGTTGGCAACTTTTGTGCCAACCCTGCTTGGAATTTTGCTGGTGGCAGTAATTTATAGAAGGCGAAAAAATGGCTGATTTGTTTATTCCAATTTTAATATGTTTTGTTATGTTTTATGCCTTAATTAAAGGTGTTGATGCCTACAACAGTTTTGTTGCTGGAGCAAAAGGCGCGTTGCCACTTATGGCAAGTTTGATGCCGTTTATCATTGCCATGTTTGTTGCTGTTGAGTTGTTCAGGCACAGCGGACTTTCCGGGTATTTATGCACATTTTTATCCCCAATTTTTAAGGCAGTTGGAATTCCACCAGAAGTGTGTGAATTAACACTTATTAGGCCGTTTAGTTCAAATGCTGCCTATGTGCTTTTGAAGGATATTTTTTCAACATATGGTGTTGATACTTACATTGGCAAATGCGCAAGTGTAATTATGGGAAGTAGTGATACAATTTTTTATGTAAGTAGCATTTATTTTGCATCCACAAAAGTTAAAAAGACGTTGCTTACAATTCCAATTGCTTTGCTTTGCAATGTTGCTTGTTCACTTATTGCTTGTTTTTGTTGCAGATTTATTTAAAATTTCGACAATAAACACTTGCACAAACCAAGTTGCGTGTGGTATAATGCCAACGTGAAATATATTAAGATTATTTTAATTATTGCCTTATTGGTGGTTGTTCTTTGTACATGCTATCAATGTGGTTTTTTTGGTTAAAAATAAAAGGTAAAAATGCAAGCATATTGGGACGTTTTACTTGATGCGTTGTTGGATACGGCAAAGATTTTGCCTTTGTTTTTTATATGCTATTACCTTATTGAATTATTGGAATTTAAATGTGCAGAAAAATTTAGCAACAACAGGTTTTTAAAGGGTAAAGTAAGCCCTGTGTTTGGCTCACTTTTAGGGTGTGTGCCACAATGTGGATTTTCTGTTGTCTCAACCGATTTATATGTACATAAAAAGATATCTATTGGCGCATTGATTGCTGTTTATATTGCAACAAGTGATGAAGCAATTCCACTTATGTTTTCATATGCATTTAAAGAACCTGCAATTTGTTGGAAATTGTTTTTGCTTGTTGGAGTAAAAATTGTGCTTGGCATTGCAATTGGTTATTTGGCTCTGGGGCTTTATAAGGTTATTTTTAAAAAGCAAAATGAAGTTGCAGTTGAAACTGCGGAAGAACATGCCGAACACGTGCACATGTTGGAGCATGGAGGGTGTTGTCATCACAACGTGGAAAGTGAAAAGTTTGATTGGCTTCATCCATTGTTACACTGTTTAAAAATAAGTGCATTTGTGCTTGTTGTAAACTTAATTTTTGGGTGCATTACAAACATTTGGATTGGGGAAGAAGCACTTACAAATTTCTTAACTCAAAGTTTATACTTACAACCATTGCTCGCAGTGCTTATTGGCTTAATTCCAAACTGCGCATCAAGTGTTGTGCTAACTGAACTCTTCTTGATGGGTGGATTAAGTTTTGGAGCACTTGTGGCAGGTTTGTGTGTAAATGCCGGATTGGGACTTATTATGTTACTTAAAGAACACAAAAATTGGAAGGAAAATTTGTTTATTATTTTAACCCTTGTTTGTTCAAGTTTGGTTGCCGGTTATGCTTTGTTGTTTATTTAATTTTTAAGAGAGTGGTGTTAAGCCATTCTTTTTTTGCATAAAATTTGCCTTTTTACAAAAACTATGGTTAGCAAAAAGGAGAATTTATGGATAAAAAAGAAGAAAAATTGTTAAATCGTGTGTTTCAAGATGCACAAGTTGGCATGATTGCAATTGATAAAATCTTAAAGAAAATTAAAGATGAAAACCTAAAAAAGATTTTTAAAAAGCAATTTGATATGTATCAAGAATTTGGCGAAAAGTGTGATGTTTTTGCCATCAATTCCAACGTGGAAATTAAAGAAAATAATTTCTTTAAAAAATTTAAGGAAGCAGCAATGGTTTATATTTCCTTGTGGATGGATAAAACACCAAGGCACATTGTGGAAATGATGATTAACGGAACGGTTATGGGTATTATTGACACAATCAAAGTGCAAAAAGACCTTAAAACAAAAAACGAAGAACTTAACGCGATGGTTGCAGAATTTTTGCAAATGCAAGAAGAATTTTACGAAAAATTGAAAAAACAACTTGCTCGTGTTTAACTTTTATTTTTAAGGAGATTATATGGATGAAGAAGTTAATGCATACTTAAATTATTTATCTTCTCTTGGTGAAATAAAAAAACCAAAAATGCCAAAATTTGATGCCACTGCATATACTGATTTTGAATACATCAACGCAATTTCTGGCATTAATTTAGACTATGAGAAGATTGATGATTTTGATGTTACCATTAAATTTTTAAAAGGTAAGTGATGGAAATAAACCGTGGGGACATATTTTATGCCGATTTAAGCCCGGTTGTGGGCAGCGAACAGGGTGGTGTTCGCCCTGTTTTGGTTGTGCAAAACGACGTCGGCAACAAGTTTAGCCCAACGGTGATAATTGCAGCCATCACAAGCCAACTTTCCAAGGCAAAATTGCCAACGCACATAGAACTTAACAAGCAACAATATAACCTTCCAAAAGATAGTGTTGTGTTGTTGGAACAAATTAGAACTTTGGATAAACGTCGTCTTAAAGATAAAGTTGGAATGATTGATGCACTTACCATGCAAAGAATTGATGTTGCAATAATGATAAGTTTGGGCATAACTGCCTAAATTTTTTGTCATTTTTAATTTTGTGGTTTTTGTACAAAAACGTTTACTTTTTTGAAAAGATGTGTTAAACTAAATTTAGAATAAATTTGAGAGGATATTATGACAAGAGAAGAACTTAACGAACTAAGCATCTTTGCATTAAGAGAACTTGCACGTAGGGCAGGTGTTGCTTCCCCAACCAGTAAGAAAAAGGAAGAACTTATTGTTGGAATTTTGGATATTACAGAAGGTAGGGCAATGCCACATGTTGCAAAAACAAAGCAAGGCAGGCCACCAAAAAATTATGGTTACCCATTTGCAAACTTTATGATGTCAGAAAACAACATGCCAACCTTTGCAAACACCGAATTAAGACAAGTTGTGCCTTTCACTTACACAGACGACGTTCAAACATTGGCAGGTTATGTTGAACTTGTTGCAAATTCAACTCCATTGCTTTGGGTAAGACAAGGTTATTCTTTTGTTTGCTACCCATTTTCTGTGGCAACAGTAAACGAACTTAATTTAAAAACAGGGGACAAGGTTGTTGTTTGCGCAAAAGAAAAGGACGGCAATGTTACCTTTGACGAAGTTCTTAACGTAAATGGCACACCAATTTCAAAATATAGCAAAACCCGTAAGAATTATTTAGATTTTGAGCATGTGGATTCTGGCAAAAATATGGAATTTGCAGATGAAAAATATAATCAATTCAACATCAAGTTGGGTGAAAATGTTTATCTTTACGGCAACAACAATGCAGATAACACAAGCAATATTGTAGAATTGTTAAATTCTTCAAAATTGGAAAACAAAATTTACAT
>CALCEI010000088.1 GCA_937900575.1 uncultured Clostridia bacterium | reverse complement strand
AAAGCAAATGCGGTGCATGTTCCTGTTGAAATTGTGGAAAGACAAGATTTGGAACGTATTGCAAAAGGCAAAACACAAGGCATAATTGCTTTTGTGCCAAACTTTAAGTACGTTGAATTGGAAGATATTTTGCTTATTAGCAAAACCAAAAACAAACCTGCCTTTATTGTTGTGCTTGACGGTGTTGTTGACCCACACAATGTTGGTGCAATAATCCGTACTTGCGAATGTGCTGGTGTTGACGGAGTAATCATTCCAGAAAATCGTGCATGTGATATCAATTCTACGGTTTACAAAACAAGTGCAGGTGCAATAACACATGTTAAAGTTGCACAAGTTACAAACTTAACCCGTACCATTGAAAAACTTAAAGAAAATGGCATTTGGTGTTATGCTTTGGAAGCAGGCGAAAAAACAATTTATGATGCCGACTTTAAATATCCAACTGCACTTATTGTTGGCAGTGAAGGTAAGGGTGTTTCCCGTTTGGTTAAGGAAACATGTGATGAAGTTGTTTCACTTGATATGTTTGGTGAAGTTAACAGCCTTAACGCATCAAATGCAGCAGCAATTGCAGTTTATGAAGTTGTAAGACAAAGGAGAAGTTAGTTTGCAAGAACAAGAGATTGTTGAACTTATTAATATGGCACGTAATCACAATGCAGATGCAATGGAAACTTTAATGCAAAGTTTTAAACCAAAGGTTATTGCAATTGCTCGTGAATACTTTTTAATTGGCGCAGAGTTTGACGACCTTATTCAAGAAGGTATGATTGGTTTATTTAATGCAATCACGGCCTACGATGCAAACAAAAATCACAATTTCAGTTCGTTTGCATCACTTTGCATTCACAGAAAAGTGCAAAATGCTTATAAAAATGCAAAACACAACAAGCGTAATCCTTTAAACAGTTACATTCCAATAAATAATTTTGACGACCATGGAGATGATGAAGAAAAACTTAAACTTGTTATTGTTGATGATGAAAGTAACTTTGAACAAAACTTTATTGATAAAGAAATGACAACCATTTTAATAAGTAGAGTGAAGGATTTGTTAAACGAAAAGGAATTTAAGTTGCTTAAAAAGTTCCTAAACGGCGAAACTTATGATAAAATGGCACAAGAAATGAAATTAACATTAAAGCAGGTGGATAACACTTTGCAAGCAATAAAAAGAAAGTTAAAAACTTTAAAAGGAGAAATTTAATGACACTTGCATTATACAGGGAATTTAGGCCAAAGAATTTTGATGAAGTTGTTGGTCAAGATTACATCATTAAAACTTTAAAAAATCAAATTAAAACCGGCAAACTTTCACACGCATATTTGTTCTGTGGCCCAAGAGGTACAGGCAAAACAAGTACGGCAAAAATTTTTGCAAAGGCAGTTAACTGCACCCACTCAAATGACGGCAATCCATGTGGCATGTGTGCAGAGTGTGTTGCATTAAACGAAACAAACAACACAGATATTTTGGAAATTGACGCAGCAAGTAACAACAGGGTGGAAGAAATTCGTGATTTACGCGATAAAGTTGCATATCCACCACTTATTGGCAAGTATAAGGTTTACATCATTGACGAAGTGCATATGTTAACAGACAGTGCCTTTAACGCCCTTTTAAAAACTTTGGAAGAGCCACCAAAACATGTAATTTTCATTTTGGCAACGACCGAACTTCACAAGTTGCCTGCAACAATTCTTTCAAGATGTATGAGATTTGACTTTAAGTTGCTTACAGTAAGCACTTTGGTTGAACAACTTAAACTTATTTTTGACAAACGTGGCATAACGTATGATGAAAAGAGTTTGCACCTTATTGCCAAGGCAGGTGAAGGCAGTGTTCGTGATATGCTTTCAATTGCAGATAGTGTTGCTGCGTATTGCGAAAACAACTTAACCCATGAAGAAACAGAAAAAGTTATTGGTTTAAGCAGTAAGGATAGCATAAAACAAATTTTGCAAAGCATTGCTTCAAAAGATGTAAGTGGCTTGTTTGTATCTGTTAAAAATGCACTTGGCATGGGCAAAAACATTCAAGTTTTGTGCAAGGAAATGGCAGATTACATCAAAAATTTAATTATGATTAAAGCCGGTGTTGGCGATTATACAGTTTTGGATATTTTGCCAGGCGAATATAATTCTTTTGCAGAAATTGCAAGGCAGTTTGATATAAATTATCTTAAATCTGCATTTTCTAAATTTGCAGATATTGAATTGGAACTTAAATATAGCATAAACCCAGAAAACTTGTTTGAATCTGCGTGTTTGGAACTTATTTCTGTTGAAGGTGGGCACGTTGAAACTGTTGCACCTGCACCAGCACCAAAGCACGAAGAAGTTAAAACAGAACATGTGGAAGAAATAAAACAAAGTGAACAAACAAATGTTGAAAAAATTTGGGGAAATGTGCTTATTAAGGTTAAAGAAAGGAATTTGTTTGCACTTTCCAACGCACTTACAAGTGTGCACAAAGTGGAAAAGGTTGGTGGCAAGTTTACAATTCACACCAACGACCAATCAAGTTACCAAATAATAAATACAAAAGAACGTTTGGATATTTTGCTTGGAATCATTAAATTGTTTGATGACAGCGTGCTTATGATAAATTTGGAACACGATTCAACAAATGTTTCCACACAAGACGTTAAAGATAATTTACGAGTTGCTTTTAAAGATAAAATTAAATTTGAAGAATAAAATATATTAAAGGAGATTTAAAAATGGGATATCCAGGATTTGGTGGCGGAATGAACATGAACGCCCTTATGCAACAAGCAAGAAAAATGCAAGAACAATTGGAAAAGGCTCAAGGTGAACTTGAAAATGCAGAAGTTGTTGGCAAAGCAGGTGGCGAAATGGTTGTTGTAACCATGACCGGCAAAAAGGAAATTAAGTCAATTAAGTTAAACAAAACTGCAGTTGACCCAGAAGATGTTGAAATGTTGGAAGATTTGCTTATTGTGGCAATTAAAGATGCTATGGCAAAGGCAGATGAACTTTCCAAAGATAAAATGGGCAACATGGGTGGCCTTGGTGGGTTAATGTAATGAATAATCAAATAGATTCTATGGAGCGCTTAGTTAATGAGTTTTCTCGCTTACCAGGTGTTGGCAAAAAGACAGCACAAAGGTACGCATACTTTTTGCTAACCTTAGACGAAACTGAAGTAAAAAGTTTTGCAGAAAGTATGTTGGACGCAAAGCAGAAAATTCATTATTGCAAAATTTGTGCCAACTTTACAGATAAGGAAATTTGTGATGTTTGTGCAAAACCTAACAAAGACCCAATTATTTGTGTTGTTAAAGACCCAAAAGATGTTGTAGCACTTGAAAAGGTTAGGGAATTTAATGGCAGTTATCATGTTTTGCATGGTGTAATCAATCCACTTGAAGGCAAAGGGCCAAATGATATCAACTTGCGTTCTTTGTTGGATAGAGTAAGCAAAGAAGGTATAAAGGAAGTTATTGTTGCAACAAATCCTGATGTGGAAGGTGAAGCAACAGCAATTTACATTGCAAACCTTCTTAAACCACTTGGTGTAAAAGTCAGCCGTATTGCACAAGGCATTGCCATGGGCAGTGAACTTGAATTTACCGATGCAGTTACATTAAGCAAGGCAATGTCATCACGTCGTGAAATTTAGTAAAGAAAAAACTATTGGCAACAAACCAATAGTTTTTTTGTTATTTTTGTTGGTCTTTTAACATACAGCAGTTTTTATATTTTTTGCCACTTCCACATGGGCACAAATCATTACGTCCAATATGTGAAGAATTGTTCCTTGCAGTTACAGGACCTTCGGTTTTATTGCTTGCACCAGCCACAGGACCTTGTGGTTTTGGTGGCATAACTTGAACTTTAACTTGTGTACGGAAAAGGGCAGAAGCAGTGTATTCACGGATTTCACTAATCATGTGGTCAAACATATCAAAACCTTCGTTTTTATATGCGATAACAGGGTCTTTTTGTCCGTAAGATAAAATGCCGATTTCATTACGTAACACGTTCATTGCGTCAATGTGGTCTGTCCAGAACTTATCAACAACACGAAGCAATCTATCACGTTCCACAATTGCAAAGTCCAAACCTAATTTTTTGACGTCTGCAATTTTCTTTTCGTAAATTTCAACAAGTTTTTCATAAACATTTTGGCTTACTGTAGCCACATTTAAGCCTTCCACAAAACTTGCTGTAACCAAATTTGTACCCTTATCAAGCAACTTGTCTTCAAGCGCATTGTTCAAAGGTTGCAAATCCCATTCATAACTTGGTTTAGATTCGTTTAAATACATATAGCAAAGTTCAAACACGTATTCTTTAAGCATTTCCAAAATTTGAGAGTGGATATCCACACCGTCCAAAACTTTGTCACGTTCGGAATAGATTATTTGACGTTGTTTGTTAAGCACGTCGTCGTATTCAAGCACGTTTTTACGTATGCTAAAGTTCATGGCTTCAACTTTCTTTTGTGCTGTTTCAAAGAAACTTGTTAAAATCCTTGATTGCAATGGCATATCTTCGTTACCACGGAAGGCAAGAGAGAACCATGTTTTCATTCTGTCTTCGCCAAAACGTTGTGGCAAATCGTCTTCCAGAGAAATAAAGAAGATGCTTGAACCTGGGTCGCCTTGACGTCCAGAACGTCCCCTTAATTGGTTATCAATACGTCTGGATTCGTGCCTTTCTGTGCCAAGAATATGGAGTCCACCAAGGTTGATAACTTTTTGTTTTTCTTCGTCTGTAACTTTTTTGAATTCAGCAAGGTATTTTTCAAATTTTTCTTTAACTGCCTTTTCTTCATCTGTCAAATTTGAGTTGTAAGTTGTAATTTTTTCAATAACTGCTGGTTCAACTTTTTCATTTACGAGTTTTTGTTTTGCCAAAAATTCTGGGTTGCCACCAAGCAAAATATCTGTACCACGACCTGCCATGTTTGTTGCAATTGTAACTGCACCAACACGTCCAGATTGTGCAACAATTTGGCTTTCAAGTTCGTGATTTTTTGCGTTCAACAAATTGTGTGGAATGCCAAGTTTTTTAATATCTTTACTTATGCGTTCACTTTTTTCAACTGAAGAAGTACCAACAAGGATTGGTTGGCCTTTTTCGTATTTATCTTTAATTTCTTCAACAATTGCTTTATATTTTGCATTTTCCGTGAAGAAAATCATATCTTGTTCGTCAATTCTTATAACAGGTTTGTTGGTTGGAATTGTAACAACGTCCAAACTATAAATTTTGTTAAATTCTGTTTCTTCTGTTTTTGCAGTACCTGTCATACCACTTAATTTGGAGTAGAGTTTGAAGTAGTTTTGAAGTGTGATTGTTGCAAGAGTTTTGTTTTCTTCTTTAATTTTCACATGTTCTTTTGCTTCAATTGCTTGGTGCAAGCCATCGCTGTAACGTCTGCCTTGCATAATACGGCCGGTAAACTCATCAACAATCAAAATTTCATCATCTTTAACAATATAGTTGATGTCACGTTTCATAATGAAATTTGCACGCAAAGCATTGTTGATGTGGTGGTTAATTTCCAAGTTGGCAATGTCAGATAAATTTTCCAATTTGAAAAATTGTTCTGCCTTTGTTACACCTGTTTCTGTAAGACGGATTTGTTTGTGCTTAATTTCAATATCCACATCTTCTTCTTTAAGACGTTTAACAAAGTTATCTGCTGTAACGTATAATTCACTTGTTTTGCCACCCATACCAGAAATAATAAGTGGGGTACGTGCTTCATCAATCAAAATTGAGTCCACTTCGTCCACGATGCAGAAGTGATGACCACGTTGAACTTTATACTTCTTTTCAACTTGCATGTTATCACGCAAATAGTCAAAACCAAATTCATTGTTTGTGCCGTAGGTGATGTCGCAATCATATGCAAGTTTCTTTTGCTCGGCATTTTGTCCTGTAAGAGTGCAGCCAATGGTTAAACCCAAAAATTTATAAAGTTTGCCCATTTGTTCTGCTTGGCTGGTTGCCAAGTATTCATTAACAGTAATAACGTGAACATTGTTGCCTGTTAATGCATTTAAGTAAACAGCAGTTGTTGCCGTCAAAGTTTTACCTTCACCTGTACGCATTTCTGCAATACGTCCTTGGTGCAAAACAACACCACCAATAAGTTGAACGTGGAAGTGCCTTAAACCCAAAACCCTTGTTGATGCTTCACGCACAACGGCAAAAGCATCTGGCAAAATATCATCAAGAGTTTCACCTTGACTTAATCTTAATTTTAAAGCAGGTGTTTGTGCTTGCAATTCTTCGTCTGTAAGCCCTGCGTAATAATCTGCCTTTGCTTCAATTTTTGCAACAATTTTTTCAATTTTATTTAAACTTCTTTTGTTATCTGATGCAAATATGTTAGAAAAAAATCCCATAATCTTCCTTCTTATATCAAGTGTATTTTAACACAGTTAAAATAATTTGTCCACTAAATATTGTTTTGGAATATTATAAATTTAACAACCATTTTGGCACAATTTGCTGAAATTTTATTGAAATGTTTGTTTTATTTTTGTTAAGTTGTTAAAATGCTTGTATGAAAAAATCTACGGACTTGCTTTTTAAAGTGAATTTGCAAGATGAAATTCTTGGCACAATAGGGAAATTTGAAGCACACAAAAATCCAATTTTACACAGGGCTTTTTCTGTGTTTTTGTTTGATGGTAAAAAACTGCTTTTGCAACAAAGAGCAAAGGGCAAATATCATTCTGGTGGATTATGGGCAAACACATGTTGTAGCCACCCACACAACAAAGATACAAAAAAGGAAGCAACAATAAGGTTAAAAGAAGAATGTGGCATTGAAATTGTAAAGTTAAAAGAACTGTTAACTTTTACTTATTTAACCAAGTTTAATGATGCTTTGTTTGAATATGAATTGGACCATGTTTTTGTTGGTGAATATTCAGGCAAATTTAAGCCAAACAAAGAAGAAGTTGCATGTATGCGTTGGGTTGATGTTGATGTGTTAAGTAAGGATATGGTTAAGCATCCACAAAAGTATGCAACATGGTTTTTAATTTGTGCACCAAAAGTTATAAATTACATCAAAAATAAATAAATTTATTTTATTTTGGTATTGACAAGGGGAACATACCATGTTAAAATGCAAACAACAAGTAAGGAGAAAACCATGGAAAGAAAAATTATTTTAGTTGATTTTGATGGTGTTGTAGGTGAATTTGATAGAATTCATATGCTAAAATATTATAAAGGCGTAGATAAAATTAGGGCACTTAGGATGTTTATCCATTTGACAGGCGTTTTTAAGCAATCTAAAGAATTTAAACGTTTGTTTAATAATTATCAAAGTGGAAAATACACACAGGAAGGGTACCTTACCATGATTGGTGCAAGTTATCCAACACTTACTGGTGTTGCAAAAAGATTTTTAGATATTTTGCCATCAACTTTAATAGTTTTTGATGAAACACTTGCTTACCTTGATGAAAAAATTGCAGAAGGTTATGAAGTTTATATTGTAACAAACAACATGCCAGAAAATGTTGAAGTTATTGAAAAAACAATGGAAGGCCATTGTAACGGAATCATTTATTCAACTGTAACAGGGTATAGGAAAGACCACGCAGAAATGTTTGAAATAGTAAAGGAAGAAACACAAGCCAAAGAAGGTGAAATTAAACTCTTCCTTGATGATAAATCTAAATTTGTTGAAGTTGCCGAAAAGTGTGGAATTCCATCAATGACATTTGACATTAAAGATAAAGAAATTTATGAAAAAATTGATGGCAAATTAAATGCCGAATCTGTAAAGCCAGAGATATAAAAAACAAAAAACACCTAAATTTTAGGTGTTTTTTAAATTGAAATTCCTGTATTTGTAGATTTCAACAAAATGTTTGTTTCTTCTTTCAAAAAGTCTTCGGCATAAGTTAACAAAATTTTGTAATTTGAATTGTCTTTTAATTTGTTTGTGTCGCCATTTGTTTCTTTTAAAATTTCAACCAACACATCTGGCAGCATTTCATTTGAATTTATCATTTTAATTAAGGCATGATATAGTGAAGGGAAAAATGACCCGCTGTGGAAGACACATCTATCATTTGGCTTTAAATAAGATGAATATTCCTCTGTTTTTTTGTAAAATTCACCTGCCAAGTAAAGCAAGATGTCGCGTGTTTTATTCTTGATTGATGGCCCTTTTTCATCTTGGAGCGTTGATAAAATATTGTAAGTGCGAAGGTTAAGGTTAAAAGATAGTTGGATAAATGCTGCATATTTATAATATTCGGCGGCATAAGTGGACATTTGTTCCACAGCATTATCATATGTTTCTTTGTCATCAAACACCATGCAATTTTTGTTTATAATATATTCACCGGTTTCTAGGTCATATAAGCCCAAAATTAACTTGTTTGAAACTGAAGAGATGTACATATTTGCATCTTTATTTTCTTCTGGATTGAAGTGTCTATTTGCACCACCAACAATATAATCAACAAGCACATGGTTTGTATAGCCACTTTCTTCTGCTGTTGTATCTTTTTCACCAAGGTTTCCCGCATAATTTTTAACCGTGGCATTGCTTGGAGTAATCATAATAATATTATATCTTCTGCCAGCGTATTCATATTCGGTTATTCTGTTTTGAAGGTTAGCATCAATTTCTCCAGCATCAACAAAGGTTGAAAAGATGTTGTTTTGTCCGTTATTTACAAGGAAATCTTCGCCATTAAATATAACATTTTTAATTGCATCTTCATTGCTGTTTCCAACACCATGGACATAAAAAGAACAAGGCTTAACTTCTGCCAATGCCAACAATAATCTATCGAAATCTTGTTTTGATATTTTAGCTGTTGAATTTGCCATAATTTCTCCTTGCTCAATTTATTTTTTATAATGATTGTTCTTTAGAATGTTCATCGTTGTAAAGTTTAATTGCATTTTTTACAATAATGTTTTTTCTGTAACTTTTCTGGTCATGTGTGTCTTCTATTGCTCTGTTAACATATGGTTTATATTTAGAATTTTCCAAACCCACATTTATATTTTCTGCTTTTTTAATTTCATAAAAGATATCACCCAATGCCTTGTATTCTTCAATGTCCCTGCGCACAGAATGGGCATTAAAACTTACCTTGCGTTTTAAAGCTTGTTTCATGTCATTTTTTCCTGCTTCTGTATTAGGAATTTTCATCATAAATTTAGCCAACCTATGTCTTTCAATAAGCAACCTAACAAGTCCATAATTTTTTGTTCTACAATAAGAATACTTATCTAACATTTTTTCAAATTGTTCTTCTGTTTTTGTTTTCATAACATCTCCTAATTGATTTTATTATATCACACAAGTGCTTATTTGTCAATACGGGGCCTATTTTGGCAAATTTACAAAAAGCAATTGACAAAAAAATATAACTTTGTTATACTAACCCATGTAGTACCACATTGAAGAGGTTTTAAATTCCTTTGGATACCTTAAGAGTGAGTCTTTATAGGAGGTAACTAAATGTACGCAATAGCAAATATTTCAGGTAAACAATACAAAGTTGAAGTTGGCAGTGAAATTTTGGTTGACCGTTTGAACGCAGAAGTTGGTGAAGAAGTTTCTTATCCAGTTATGTTGTTGGTTGACGGTGCAAAAGTTAAAGCTGGCAACCCTGTAATTAAAGATGTTGTTGTTAAGGCAAAAGTTGTTGCACATGTTCGTGATAGCAAAATCACAGTTTTCAAGTATAAACCTAAAAAGAACGAACGTAAGAAACAAGGCCACAGACAACCATACACCAAGATTACAATTGAAAGTATAGGTTAATATGATAACTATTTCAGTAGAAAAACAAAAATCAAACATTATAGCCATTGAAGCAACAGGCCATTCTGGTTATGCAGAAAGCGGTAAGGACATTGTATGTGCTGCCATTTCCACATTAACTCAAAGTTTAATTAATGGTCTTATCCAAGTTGTAAGAATTAAACCAGAATATGTTATTGATGAAAAAGCACCACGTTTGTATGTAGCTTTGCCAAAAGGTTTAAAGCAAGAACAAATGGAGTTGTGCCAAATTTTGATGAAATCAACATATAACAGTTTAAAAGACGTTTCAGTTGGCTACCCAGAATTTATTAAATTAAAGGAGAAGCAAAATGATTAAGATTAATATTCAATTATTTGCCCATAAAAAAGGTGGCGGTAGCACCAAAAATGGTCGTGATAGTGAATCTAAACGTCTTGGTGTTAAAACCGGCGATGGTAAATTTATCCATGCTGGTTCAATAATTGTGCGTCAAAGAGGAACAAGAATTTATCCTTCAACAAATGTTGGTTGTGGTAAAGATTACACATTGTTTGCAAAAATTGATGGTGTTGTTCACTTCAAAAAAGACGCAAGAGGCAGAAAAATTGCCGTTGTAGAAGCAAAAATTTAGTTAAAGTGGGTTATATGCCCACTTTTTTAATAAAAAAAGCAGGTCGTGTGGACCTGTTTTTTTATTTTGTTATTTTAAGAACCTTCTGTCAAATTTCTGCTTGTAGTTTAACATCAAGCATACAATTATATCTACGATATACAATGCAACAAACAGCAAAATTAACACGAAGTGCATACTTGTGAAAGCCATGCAGATAATCAAGCCAATTGTAATGGTTAAAGCAATAATCCAAGCAAGTAAGTTTGCTTTGTTAAACTTGTGTTCAACTTTTAAACTCTTGCGTTCATGTTTTTCTTCCACATAAATGGTTTTTACAAGCCTTGGGTTAATTTCAAACAATCTGTTTGCAAAGTGGTTTGTAAGCAATTCTGCAACAAAGTTCATTGGAAGATATTGCAATTTTGGACTTGCCATGGAATCTTTTGCATTAAACAAGGATTTTACGTATATGTTATATGCACCATTGTGCATTTGTTCAAAGAAGTTGTATTTTGGTTGAACATTTACAATCTTTTCACCATCGTCAATTGCTTGCTTAAATCTGCTTATTAAGTTTTCGCTTAAACTAAGGCTGGAGTAGTAAACAACCACATTATCTGCGTTAGAACGGAGTAACAAGTTGTGAATTACCAAAGAAAGATTATTGTAGTAAACACCATTCACTTGATTGTTAAAAGTTTTAAACAAAGGCACAAGTGGACTTTTTACAACAAACAAAATGTCTTTGCCAAAATGTGCTTGAATGGTTTTAATTTTTTTATCAATATCTGAAATTGAATCTACAACAAAAACAACTTTCATAATGACCTCTTACCAATATTATACACAAATTTACAAAATTTCCAAAACTTTTTATATTGAAATATAAAAAAAGATGTTGAATTACTCAACATCATTTTTGTTTTCTTTTTCTTCAACTTTAACTTTTGGCTTTTTAAGAAGTGCTGCCCAAAGCAAAATTCCAACTTGAAGTGGCACTGCTGCAATCCACATTGGCCAAACGTTTATGTTAAATTCGGAGAATTGGAAGAATGCACAAATAAACAAAGTCCACAACAGCATGGTAAGAATAGGGAACAAGTATTTAGCACGTCCCCAAATGCAATTAAACACAAGCAACACAATTAAAGAAGCAGGTATTGCCCACAAAAAGCACAAACGATAATCGATATTGCCAATTAAAAGCAATAAAACATAAGTTAATGCAGCAAGGAACCATACAGCACTTACACTCATCAAAGAAATAATAAGATGAGAGCTATAAGCCCTTGGTGTTTTTGTTTTTTCTTGTTTTGCTTCTGTGATATCTTCTTCACTTGTTAAATCGTTTAAAGTTACACCATAAAATTCTGCAACAGTGTAAAGCACATCAATGCTTGGCAAAGATTCGCCCGTTTCCCATTTGGAAATGGTTTTATCAGAATAATTGAACTTTTCTGCAAGTTCCATTTGCGTAAGTTTTGCTTGTTTTCTTAATTTGGTTAGGTTGTTGCCAATAATCTTATTTACGTCTGACATAATTTCTCCTTGCATTAAATATACCATATTTAAATTTTTATTGCAAACAAAATTTCATCATAAAATTTTTCTCTACTTAAAATAGAATTTGACCAAATTATATTTATAATGCTTATAATTAGGCATTCAAACAGGGGAAGTTAGGCAACAACAGCAAAATTTTTCCTTAAATTCAGACAAATCTCCGCATTATATCCACTAAAAATAGAGTTGATATAATTTAAGGGTTTAAAAGATTATATTAAAATCTTCAATATATGCTTGTAAATTCCGGTGGAATTTTGTAAACTTATAGCAACATGAAAAAAGAGCAAAAAATAATTTATTATGAAGATGAATTGAATGATGACTTTGACACAACACAGAACATCAAAACAAAGGTTATTGATGTAAACTATGATTATGTGCCACGCAATGTGTTTTGGAACATCAGTTCTTTTTTCTGGTATAGAATTGTGGCAACGCCACTTGCTTATTGTTACCTTAAATGCAAATTTAAGCACAAAATTATTGGCAAAGAAAAACTTAAATTGGCAGGCAAAAACGGTTATTTCTTATATGGAAATCACACACACCCAACTGCCGATGCATTCATTCCTGCCATGTTGAGTGGCAAAAAACGTAGTTATGTGATTGTTCACCCAAACAACATTTCACTTCCTGTTATTGGTAGATTCACTCACAGAATGGGCGCATTGCCATTACCAAATGATTTGCACACAACAAAAAACTTTATTAAGGCGGTGGAAACAAGGGTAAACCAAGGCAATGCAGTTGTAATCTACCCAGAAGCACATGTTTGGCCATATTATACGGATATAAGGCCATTTACAGAAAAATCATTTAGGTATCCTGTTCAAATGAATTTCCCAACTTATTGTTTTACAAACACTTATCAAAAAACAAAACGTGGTGGTGTAAAAATTGTTACTTACATTGATGGACCTTTCTACACAAATCCAAGTTTGGAAAGAAAAGAACAGGAAATGGCATTAAGGAACGAAGTTTACAAAACAATGAAATGGCGTTCCAAATTTAATAATGTTGAAGTTATTAAATACATTAAAAAAGCAAAAGTTAAAGATGAAAAGGAGATAGAAGATGGAAAAAGCACAAGATAGGTTAGATGTTTTAAAAAAGATTGAAGAACAAGAAAAAACAGGAATGTTTGATGTTGATGTGGAAAATGACCCACCAGAACTTGAACTTAAACCAAACAAAGTGGATTATTTCAGGCACAAATTAAGCAGCAAAATAAAAACAAAAATCGCATACGCCATTGCAAGAAAGTTCTTAGATAAGATTATTGAAATGGGTGCATTGCGTGTTAAAGAGATTAAAGGCATTGAAAATTGGGCAAACCTTAAAACAGGTGCAATAATCACGTGCAACCACTTTAACCCAATGGATAGTTTTGCAATGCAAATGTGTTATGATGCTTCAAAACACAAAAAACGCAAGATGTTTAAGGTTATTAAGGAAGGGAACTATACAAACCCACCACCAGAGCCAAAACTTTTTGGTTTCTTAATGCAAAACGCGTACACTTTGCCACTCAGTTCAAATAGAGTTACAATGCGCAAATTTTTGTATGCAGTGGATAAATTGCTTCAAAAAGGCCACTTTATTTTAATTTACCCAGAACAAAGCATGTGGTGGAATTATAAAAAGCCAAAGCCACTTAAAAAGAGTGCGTTTAAATTTGCAGCAAGCAACAATGTGCCCGTGCTTCCAATTTTTATTACAATGAAAGATAGCAAAGATATTGGCCCAGATGGTTTTGCAATTCAGGAATATACAATTCATGTTAATAAACCAATTTATAAAGATGAAAGTTTAACACTTGCCGAAGCAACCGAAAAAATGAAGCAAGAAAACTATCGTGTTTGGAAAAATATTTACGAAAAAACATACAAACGTAAACTTGAATATACAACAGATAAAGATAAATTACCAAAAGATGTTTTAAGCATTTTGGAAGAGAAATAATCAGTTTAAATTTGCATATATTTTTTTGGCAGTTAGGTCTAAATTTCTTGTAACTTTTTTGATGATATAATCATTGTTAAAATTCTTGGCAATAACATAAGAAATTTTGCCAAGTTTTTTTATTGTTACAAACTTGTTTTTGCCCTTATAGTTTTTGCTAACTTTTGTAAAATTTCCTTTTGGGTTGTTTATGTTTTTAACAAGCAAAATTGCATCGGTGTTTTTTAGTGTTTCGGCGCATTGATGTTGGATTACATTTGCATCACATTTTGTTAGCAAACACAAGTCGGCATAACTTAAATTTTTGATTGTTGATGAAGGCATAATTTTTGGGTTAATTTCTTTTATGCCATCTGTATCTGTCCAATTTTCGTAAACCGAAGCACCAAGACATTTTGCAACAATTGCACCCGTTAAATCACCACCACCACGTTGCATCAAAACAAGGTTGTTTTTGTTGTCAATTCCATAAAACCCCGGCACAATAATTTGCCCATATTTTTTTAACACAGTTTTAAGTTTGTTTTTGGTTTTTAAATAATTTATTTTGTTTTTATTTTCGTAAAAAATAATTTTTTCTGCAGGAACAAGATGAATATGCAAAAATTCACTTAAAATAAGGCAACTAACGTATTCTCCACGAGACAACAAATAATTTCTATCATTATTTATTTTATATTTTTTTAATATTTTATTAATTATTTTTTCTACGTCAAAATTTACACCACAAAGTTTAGTTAAGAATTTCAATTTTTCAATAATTAAAATTTTATTTTTTGTGTATTTTTCAATATTATTTTTATTGTGCGCCAAATCAATTAAAAGGTCGGTTAGTTTTTTTGAATTTTCTGTAACACCAATTGCAGAAAAAACAAGCACTTGTCTAACTTTACTTTTGCTTAAATGCAAAATTGTTTTTAATCTTTCTTTTGTTGTTATGGAACTGCCACCAAACTTACAAACTTTCATTTAAAACATCTTCCATAGTGTATAATTTTGCAGGTTTATTTTTTAGGAATTTACAGCACATGTAACACCCCTTGCAAAACGTGTTTCTTGAATGTGCCGTGTGGGTTAAAGTTAATGTTTCGTAATCATCAAAAACATCAAGTTTGTGGGTGCCAACAATTTCACCTGCTCTTATTGAAATTGTGGAAGGATAAACACCAAATTTTTTCAACTTTTCTTGCATCATTTTTGCCGAGCCACTTGGTGCATCTTTTTTATGCTTGTGGTGTGTTTCTTGCAAAACAAATTCTTGATGTTTTAATGGATAAAGCAACTTTAAAATTTTAAGCAAAACATTAAACTGCAAACTGAAATTTGAACTAACCAAAATTGGCATGGTTTTAGCATGTTGTTTTATTAGTTTTAAATTTTCATTGTTGTGTCCTGTTGTGGCAATAATAATTGGTGCACGCATTTGGTTTGCCAACTGCAAATTTTCTTTTAATGCATCGACACAAGAAAAATCCACAATTACGTCAGCAACAAAATTTTTTGCATCTGTACGATTGCCGATATCAATGCCAAGCACATTTTCGCCATTCATTTTTAAAAACGAGCAAAGTGCTTTGCCCATTTTACCGAGTGAACCAATTACAACAATATTCATTTTAATTTCTCCATTTCTGCGTCTAGTTTTGTTTGGTTTTGTTTTGTTAGTGTGGTTAGTGGCAACCTTAAAACATTTTTGCTTTTAGCCATTTTGCTCATAACATATTTTATTGGTATTGGGTTAGGCTCAACAAACAACAAATTACATAAATTAAAGAATCTTTGTTGTGTTTTTAAAGAATTCGCCATGGTTTTCCACCCGTCAACCACTTGTTTGCAGTAAGCATTAGATAACACACTTATTGTGCCATTCCCACCAAGGCTTTTAAACACATGGTTAAGGTTGTCGTTGCCAGAATATATGGCAAGACGACCTTTTACGGCATTAAAAACACTTAAAACATGCCCAATATCTCCATTTGCTTCTTTTATACCAACAATGTTTTCAATTTTGGATAATTCCACCAGCGTTTCCGGCGATATGTTCACACCTGTACGTGATGGCACGTTGTAAACTATAATTGGCAACCTTGTGCTTTTTGCAATTTTGGAAAAGTGTTCAATCAAACCTTGTTGCGTACATTTGTTGTAATAAGGCGTTATAACCAAACATGCGTCTGCACCCATAATTTGTGCCTGTTGTGTGCTGTATATTGCCGTTTTTGTACAGTTACTGCCCGTACCAACAATCAATTTGCACCGTCCGTCAACAACTTTTTTAGCAAAGAAAATAATTTTCAGTTTTTCACTTTCGGTCAATGTTGGACTTTCGCCTGTTGTTCCAAGCACCAAAAGGGCAGAAACACCTTGTTCAATCTGTTCTTCAATCAAATTTCTTAATGTCACAAAATCCACACAACCATCATCACAAAACGGCGTAATAAGAGCAGTGCAAACACCACTAAAAATTGTGTTTTTCATTTATGAACCTCTCAATAATTTGCACAGCATTTTGGCTGGCACCTTTTCTTAAATTATCCACAACAACCACCATGTTGAAGGTGTTTTTAAGGCATAAATCTTTACGTACTCTGCCAACCAACACGTTGTTTTTGCCCCTTACGTCTTTTGGCATTGGCAAACCGTTTTCAACATAGGTAAGTCCGGGCGAATTGCGTAAAAGATTGATAATTTTGTTTAATGTACAGTATTTTTTTGTTGTAAAATTTATGCTTATGGTGTGCCCAACAGTAATTGGCACACGCACACAGGTTGCCGTAACATTTATGTTAAAATCGCCCAAAATCTTTTTTGTTTCGTAAATCATCTTGTTTTCTTCGGTTGAATATAAGTTCTTTTCAATTTTGCCAATGCAAGGAATAACATTGTTGCAAATAACATCTGGCAACGACGTCAAATTTTCTTTTTTTGTAACCTTCATTTCCTTTAAGGCAACACTGCCAGCACCACTAACGGCTTGATAACTTGAATAAACAATATTTCGTAATCCGTATTTTTTGTTAATTCTGTTTAATGCCACCACACAACCAGCAGTGGAGCAATTTGGGTTTGTTATTATGTTACCAACGGCATCTTTAAAGTTGATTTCGGGCACGATGAGTGGATATTTATGCCTAAAATATGCCGAACAATCCACAACACGCGTGCCACGCTCTGCAAACAGTGGTATAAAGGCCTTGCTTACATCTTCTTTTGTGCAAAAAAGTGCATAATCAAAATGTTCGTGTTTGATAACTCGTTTATTTAATTCTTGTGCAACATAATGTCTGCCTGCAAATTTAACAATTTTTCCAACTTCTTCTTTAGAAGAAAACATAACAAAATTGTTATCATCAAGTCCACGTTCTTCAAACACTTTAAGTGCAGTTGTGCCAACCAAACCTGTTGCACCAACAATTGCAATTTCACACATAAAAAACCTCTTACTATATAAATGAAAATTGAAATAAAACTGTGAAACACAAAAAATTGGCAGATAAAACTTAAAAAACTGCCAAAAATTTTTGCTAAAAGCAAATTTGTTTGATATAATAAAAGCATGAACATAGAAAACATTGGCGATGAATTAACACTTCTTGTTGATAAGTTTGAACTTACCAAATCTTGTTTACATTTATCCGAAGCACAAGAAAAACTTAATACGTTGATGAAAGAAAGAGAATCTCTTTCCTTTTGGAAAAATCTTGATTATGCAATGCAAACCAACAAAGAAATTAAGGCTTTGCAAGACCTTTTTAACGAAGTACAATTTTTGCAATCTCAATTGACAGGTTTAATTTCCACCGTTAAGGAATTGGAGCACGAAACAGATATAGACATGTTAAATTTGGCACTTACCGAAATGCTTGACCTTAAAGAAAAGGTGGAAGAACTTAATGTTAGAACTCTTCTTGATGAAAAGTACGATAACAACGATGCCATCATCACAATTCATTCCGGAGCAGGTGGCACAGAAGCACAAGATTGGGTTGAAATGTTGCTTAGAATGTACAAAATGTATGCACAAAAAAACAATTTAGAATTTAGTGTTGTGGATAAACTTGAAGGCAATGATGCAGGTTTAAAGACAGCAGTGGCATGGATAAAAGGTGCTTATGCTTATGGCAAACTTAAAGGCGAAATGGGCGTGCATCGTCTTGTGCGTATAAGTCCATTTGATAGCAACAAACGCAGACACACAAGTTTTGCATCAGTTGAAGTTGTGCCAGCAATAAACAAGGATACTGAAGTAAAAATTGAAAATGAAGATATAAAAATTGACACCTACAGAAGCAGTGGTGCAGGTGGTCAAAATGTTAACAAGGTTGAAACTGCAGTGCGCATAACACACATTCCAACAGGAATTGTGGTAACTTGCCAAAACGAACGTAGCCAATTGCAAAACAGGGAAAATGCTCTTAAAATCTTAACAAGTAAACTTGTTGCACTCAAAGAAGAACAAGCACGTCAAAACATGAATGAAATTAAGGGCGACCTTAAACGTATTGAATGGGGAAGTCAAATTCGCAGTTACGTTTTCCAACCTTACACAATGGTTAAGGACCACAGAACAGATTACGAAACAAGCGATGTAAGTTCAGTTATGGACGGCGATTTAACAATCTTCATAAATGAATATTTGCGCAAATCTCACAGTCAAAATTAACAAACAGGGCACAAACCCTGTTTTTTTGTTGCAAAATTATTTTTTATTGTGTATTATATTCTATATAATAAATATTATATTTTTTGTTAAACTAACACAAATAGGGGTAAAAAATGGAATACATGTATAATCATAAAGATAGAAAATCCACAAAAGTATTTTTAACTTTGTTAATTTTTGCATTGTTGGCAATAATTTCACTTGGCACTTATTTTGCACTTAGATTTAAACCTGTGCCACAAATTACATATTACACAGTATCATTCGATGCAGATAATGGTACAACAAATATAACCGTTCAAGTGGAAGAAGGTAAATTTGTGGAAAAACCAGAATTAGACCCAACCAAAACGGGTTGGGACTTCTTGGGTTGGTTTGATAATAATTTCGAATGGGACTTTGAACATAGAGAAGTAACAAGTGATGTAACACTCAAAGCACATTGGCAAGAAAAAAGTTACGTAGTAACTTTCAACTATAACAATGGTTATGATAGTAAAGTGGAAACATACAATCATGGAAGTAAACTTACAGCACCAGCAGAGCCAACAAAAGAAGGCAAAAATTTTGCAGGTTGGTATAATGGTGATGTTGCATGGCAGTTTGCAACAGATACTGTAACAGCAAACATAACACTTGATGCTCATTGGTCAGACGTTCCAATAACATATTACACAGTAACCTTTGAAGCAGACAATGGCACAGACCCTGTAGACGTTGAAGTTGCAGAAGGAACCACAGTACATGCTCCAAGTGAAGAGCCAACAAAAGAAGGATATAATTTCTTGGGCTGGTTTGATGCTTATTCCTATGAATGGGACTTTGAACACAGAGAAGTAACAAGTGATGTAACACTCAAAGCACATTGGCAAGAAATTGAAACACCTTTAACTCCAGACCAAAATTATATTGTAACCTTAAACATGATTTTGGCAGAAACAGAAGAAACATCACGTCCAACAACCATGTTTGAGTTAATTGAATTGTTAAAAGCAAATGGTTATGAAATTGAAAATCAAAACTTAACAACAGGCAAAATTGTTTGGGATAGCGCAAACAACAGATGTGCTTTGATAAGTTTGACAGATGATGCAATTTTGTATCAAGATGCAGAAAAGCCACTTACAACAGACAAAGTTGCAATTTGGGGCATTTATGATACTTATGAATCAGCAAAAGTTGACACAAACAATTTCTCAATTTATTTAAGGATAACTTCCGAAACAGAAATTTTAGAGTTAAATCGTGGTTTGGATATTGGAAACAACACGGGCATAACAAAAATTTCTTATGTTGGTGGTGCAAGCGCACAAACTGTGACAATTCGCACAAATTCAACAGAAACAGTGTTGGAAATCAATGCTCCAAATGATACAGTTTATCATTATGGCATAAATGGATATTTAAACATAATAAAATCTGACCTTGAAGCATGCTATCATGAATTTGGCTATTCTCACATTGGCGAAGCAACTTATGGAAGAATTGTTAACCACGCAGGCTCAATTTTAGTTGACGGAGAAGAAAAAGCAACAGGTGTTCAATTCTTGTATATTAACACCAAAGAAGTTGATGGTAACGAATTTGATACTTTAATTGTGGCAGCAGCAGACGGCGCAAAACTTCCAGAATTTGACCGTCCAAAAGTTGACATTGCAGACGGTGGAACACTTGTTGTTAAAGTGGAACAAATCACAACTTCACATGCAACTCCAGATGCAGAAGAATATATTTATCTTTGGAAATCTGGTGTTAAAGAACAAATTGTTGTAACAGAAGTTAAAGTTGAAAGTCTTAAAGTTAATGACTCAACAGGCAAAGTGGAAGGCAATAATGGAGAAGTGGCAGTAATTGGTTCAACAAATGTTGAAAATGAGTCAACTTCCAAGGCAGCAGAAGAAATTGCAAACCTTGCAAGACGTGGTGCAAATGGACAATTGATTGACACAGATGGCAATGATATTGACATTTCAAAACCAGAAGAAATAGATACAACAAAAGTTGTTGATGTGGAAAGACCAACCAAAGAAGAAGCAATTGAGAAGGCAACAGAAGGTCACGCATTGTTTGAAGGTGGTCAAGGTACAGAGGATAGGCCATATTTAATTGCAAATGTTGAACAATTTATGAATATAGATAATGCACTTAAAGAAACTTTGACTGATATCTATTTTAAACTTACAACAAATTTAGACATGCAAGATGAATTCATACAAGCACACAGAGTTTGTGTATGGGACAGGTGGGAATTGTTTTACGAAATTTATGCTTCAACAATTCTGCACATTGACTTGGGTGGAAACACAATGTACAACTTAAATTGTTTCATCTTTTCCAACATACAAAATCTCGAGTTCGAAAATGGCACAGTTTGCTTTGCAGAAGGCGAAAGTGAACCAGGCATAGCATACTATTCTTGTGGTGGAAATGGTTATCCAAGACACTTAATTTTTAGGAATTTGGTTTTAAACGGACAATATTCACCAAACATGTTACACTATGGTCCAGTTTTAGCACAATCTTATGATGGCTACCTTGCAAATGATGTAATTTTAGCAGAAAACATTGTTTCAAATGTTAACATAAACAATCTTGCAGGTAATGCATATACAGGTGGCATTTTTGGTTATGTATTTGGACCTTTAACAATAAAAGATTGTATCTTTAATGGTTCAATTCAATCTGCACATGTTGGTAGTTTCATCAATCCAATGAATGCAGGTGGTACAAAAATCAATCAAAACAACACCTTTAATGGCAAACTTTTAGGCACAAACACTGTGCAAAAATTTGGTGCAGGCAAAAACGATGTAGAGACGGAAGGTCCAAACGCTTCTGCAACCAAGGTAACAAAAGCAGACGACTTAATAAAATCTGCCGACATTGGTGAAGAACTTGTATTAAATCATACCAATGATTCCATTGTGCGTTATGCAGTTTCAATTATGGTTTGGACAAATGAAGCAACATGCACAACTGTATTTAATGTTGATGTGACAGCAACTTCAACAGATTGTCACACGGGCCTATACAAAAATTATTTTGAAAATTCTCTGGTTGATGGTTCAACAGAAAGCACAAGGGTACCAAGTGGTTGGTATGATGGTTGCATTTGGCTTGACGGTGATACTTACATGGTATATTGCAGCAGCACAACTCAAATCAAAACATCTTCACCAGCAACAATATGTGTTTATGGCTATGATGCTGATGGTAACCTTACGACTTATCAAACACAGCAATATTCACCAGCAAAATTAAGTTGATGTTAAAAAAGCAGGGCAGGTGCCCTGTTTTTTAATTGTAGTTTTTAAGTGGACCTTCATAAATGCAAACAGAATTTTGGAAATTATCAAAATGGATTGGTCGGGTAACTTTTGGAAGAGTTTGTGAGCCTTCCACCTTGGCATAAGTTAAACAATCTTTAACAAATTGCGAACAATATTTTCTGTTTGAAATAACACGGGTTTTATTAAAATATGCCAAAAGTACGCCAAAATAATCATATTTAAGTGATTTCTTGTGCCTAACATGGTAGTTTATAAAAAATTTTATTTGTTCAAATTGTTCTTCGGTTACATCAACTTCCAAAATTTTAACCTTGGTTTTGTTAAAACGTGTGTAAAATTTTCCGTTTTTATCTTCCACAACAAACCCACCCGGAATTGGCAAATTTGCATGCAGGCGACCAAAAGAATACATCTCTTTAAGTTCACGAGATAAAGAAATTGCAACATGTGTATATTCATCATGAGAAAAGAATTTAAGCAATTTGGAAACACCAGAGTGGCTGTTGCTTAAAATTAAAAACACTTTTTTGCACATGCTTTAAGTGTAGTTTATTTTACTTTTGCCACGGAAAGAGAATTTTAAATTTTTATCACTTGTTTTGTCACATTATGTTATTAAACAAAAATTCTTAAAAATACTTGCAAAAAATACTGCAATATGTTACACTAACCATGTTCGCAAAAGAACTTATGCAGAGATGGTAGAGTGGTCGAATACACCAGTCTTGAAAACTGGCAAGGTGCAAGCCTTCCTGGGTTCGAATCCCAGTCTCTGCGCCAAAGAGAGTACGTAAAGTACTCTTTTTTTGATGAATGTTTGGAAATATTTTAATTTATTTGCTAAGAAGAGAAAAACATGATACAATTTAAATAGGAGTGATTATGGAAAGTTTAGTTGTTGTTACGGGTGGAACACAGGGCCTTGGTCTTGAGCTTGTTAAATTGTTTAGTAAGAATAATAAAGTTTTAGTTATTGCAAGAACAAAAAGAGAAGAACTTAAAGGCGTTTTTTATGAATACGGAAATTTAAGTGATGAAACTTTTATTAAAAATGTTTATGAGAAATATTCAAAAGAATATTCCATTTCTTATTTAATAAACAATGCTGCAGCGGGAGTTTTTGGTTCACCGGAAATTAATACAAAAGAAAACATAAACAAAGTGTTTGAAGGTGGACTTGTTGGTTTGATTCTAAACACAACTTATGCAATTCCAATGTTAAACAAAAATGGGTCTAAAATTATAAATATTTTATCAACTGCAGCACTTAAAGGAAATGTTAATGAAAGTTTATATTGTGCAGCAAAATGGGGTGCATTGGGATATACTGAAAGTTTGAAAGCAACTTATAAAGGGACTAAAATAAAAGTTATTTCAGTTTGTCCTGGTGGAATGAATACAGATTTTTGGAAAGATAATAGAGATTATGTTTCAATAGAAAAATCTGCAAGTTGGATGAAGGCAAGTGATGTGGCAAAAACAATATATGACAATGTAACAAACAATAACCTTTGTGTATCACATATTGTCATTGAAAGAGTATAGAAATATTTGTAAAAAGTTAAAAAAACACAGGTCGGATTGACTTGTGTTTTCTTTTTATTATTTTTTTGAAGATTTGTTATCTTTTTTAAACATTACTGATGCCAAATCCAAGCATTTGTTGCTGTAACCCCATTCATTATCATACCATGCAACAAGTTTTACAAAGGTTGGGCTAATCATAATACCTGCCTTTTCATCAAAAATACATGTGTGGGCATCACCAATAAAGTCACTTGAAACAACTGGTTCATCAGTATATCCAAGCACAGATGGAATAACATCTTTACTATATTTTTTCATAGTTTTGCAAATGTGTTCATAGGTTGTTGGTTTTTTAAGTTTTGCAGTGAAGTCTACAACACTAACGTTAAGGGTAGGCACACGGAAACTCATACCCGTAAGTTTACCTTTAAGTTCTGGCAAAACTTCGCCAACAGCTTTTGCTGCACCCGTTGAACTTGGAATTATGTTTGCACTTGCAGCCCTGCCACCACGCCAATCTTTTTTGGAAACGCCATCAACAGTAAGTTGAGTTGCAGTGGTGGAGTGAATTGTGCTCATCAAACCTTCTTCCACACCATAAACGTCATTTATAACCCTTACAAGTGGAGCAAGACAGTTTGTTGTGCAACTTGCGTTGGAAACAACATCCATTGAACTTTCATAATTCTGTTCATTAACACCCATAACAAAGGTTGGGCAATTTTTGCCAGGTGCAGAAATAATAACTTTTTTTGCACCACCTTTAAAGTGCTTTCTTGCATCATCTGCATTGGTAAATTTGCCTGTGCATTCAATAATGTAATCTGCACCAACAGATTTCCAATCAATTTCATCTGGGTTCATTTTATCAAAAAATGCAACTGGTTTGCTGTTTAACTTCAAGCCATTGCCAGCAACTTTAAGTTCACTTTTTGCTTTGCCATGAATTGTATCGTACTTGTATAAATAACAAGCATAATCTGGTGTTAAAAATGGGTCATTAATTGCCACCACTTCAACATCACTTCTGCCAACACTTGCACGCATAATCAAACGGCCAATACGGCCAAAACCATTAATACCTATTCTTGCTTTCATTTTTCACCTCTATTTTAATTTTATTATTCATATAAAAATTTGTCAAACAATTTTAATTTTAAAGTTTAAGTAAATAATCAAGTTATGTTGTATTTAATTGTTTATTTTGTAACATTTACTTTAACCATGCTTGTTATTTTGCATTATAGGTGCAAAGTTGAGCCATTGCCAAAACTTAAACTTAAAAAGTTTGGTTTGGAATTTTGTTCACATTTTAAACACAAAATTAAAATTGATAATGCAAGTGTTATGGTTATTGGCCACGCCGTACATTGCAAAAAGGGTGGAAGTCTTGTTACAATAAAAAATGTTAAAAACGCATTTGTTTGGGGCAAGTTTTTATATTTTGAAAGTTTGGGCACAACACAAATTTTTTGTGATGTTAAAAGGTTTTTTAATTATATGCAACTTAAAATTGAAATGGAAAATTTTGACGTACAAAAGTTTTATAAAGAATCTGTTGCAGATTTAACAAATCATCTTTTTTGTTTTGAAGATAGTGAAAAACTAAAAAAATACCTATATTTTGTTAAAAATGTGTTAAAAATTAACATAAACAGTAAAAATTTAACCATAAAACAGAACAAACTTAAACTTGCTTTTTGTTTAACTTATGTTGTGGGTGGGCGCAAAAAAAGAATTATGGTTAATTAATCATTTTGAAAAAACTTCAAGGTTTGATATAATTATTACATGGAAAATAATTTTGAAGAAGAAAAACAAATACCACTTGCAGAAAAAATGAGAGCAAGAAATTTAAACGAATTTGTTGGTCAAGGACACATTGTTGGTGCAGGCAGTTTAATTCGACGTGCATTGCAAACAAACAAACTTGGCAGTTGCATTTTTTATGGTCCACCAGGGGTTGGCAAAACCACTTTGGCATTTATTGTTGCTGATTCTTTGGGGCTTGAATATGTAAAGTTAAACGCCGTTTCAAGTGGTGTTGCTGATGCAAAACGTGTTATGGAAGAAGCAAAGCAAAAATTTGAACTTACAGGCAAAAGCACACTTCTTATTTTAGATGAATGTCACAGGTGGAGCAAAGCACAAAGCGATTCCGTTTTGGAAGCAATTGAACGTGGTTACATAACCTTTATTGGCACAACAACCGAAAACCCACACACAAGCATGACACCGGCAATTGTAAGCAGATGTCGTGTGTTTAAATTTGAGCCACTTACACCGGCAGACATCAAAGATGCCTTGCTTTTGGCAACAAAGGACGAAAAACGTGGTTATGGAAGACTTAAAGTTAAGTTGGAAGTGGACGCATTAAACCATCTTGCACTATTCTGTAATGGGGATTTAAGGTCAGCATATAACGCACTTGAACTTGCTGTTGGCACAACACCACCAAATAAAAGTGGAGTGATTGTAATTGATGGCAAAGTTGCCGCTCAATGCATTCAACAACCTGTAATTTCTGTTGATGAAAATTTGTATTATGATATGCTTTCTGCTTTCTGCAAAAGTTTGCGTGGAAGTGATACGGACGCAGCGCTTTATTATGCCTTCCGTCTTATTGAAGCAGGTTGCGACCCCTTGCTTATTTGTAGGCGCCTTATTGCCCATGCAAGCGAAGATGTTGGCATGGCAGATAGCAACGCATCTTTAATGGCAATGGTTGCAATGAATGCAATAAAAAATTTGGGTGTGCCAGAAGGGGAAATTCCACTTGCACATGCCATAATTTATGTTTGTGAAGCAGAAAAATCTAACAGCGTTGTTGTGGCAAGGGATAAAGCAAAAGAAGATGCTAAATTCCACCCAGACGACAAAGTGCCAGAGCACCTTAAAAATTATCATTATGAAACGGACAAAGTGCCACAATATAAATATCCACACAATTATGGTGGTTACGTAAAACAACAGTACTTGCCAGATAGTTTGAAGGATAGAATTTATTATACCCCAGGCAATAACGGAAAAGAAAAGGGCATGGTAAGGAAAAAAGAACGCAACAAGTAACTTTTGGTTGCTTTAAAAATTTAAAAATTATATAATGTATTTGATATTAAAATATCGATGTTTAGGAGGAAATTATGGAACTTAAAGGAACAAAAACAGAACAAAATTTAAAAGCCGCTTTTGCAGGCGAAAGTCAAGCAAGGAATAAATATACATACTTTGCAAGCCAAGCAAAAAAAGATGGCTATGAACAAATTGCAGCAGTGTTTGAAGAAACTGCAAATAATGAAAAAGAACATGCAAAAATGTGGTTTAAGTTGTTAAATGGTGGCAAAGTGCCAGATACATTAACAAACTTGCTTGATGCAGCCGCTGGTGAAAATTACGAATGGACAGATATGTACAAAAGTTTTGCAGAAACAGCAAGGGCAGAAGGCTTCCCAGAAATTGCAGCAAAGTTTGAAGGTGTTGCAGAAATTGAAGCAGCACATGAAGCACGCTATAAAGCTTTGGCAGAAAATGTTAAAGAAAAGAAATGCTTTGTAAAACAAGAAGTTAAAGTTTGGGTATGTCGTAACTGTGGACACAGACACGTTGGCAAAACAGCACCAGAAGTTTGCCCAGTATGTAACCACCCACAAAGTTACTTCGAACTTGAAAACAAAAACTATTAAGATAACAAAAAAAACTAGCGCAATGCTAGTTTTTTTATTTGCTAATGGTTGAAGTTTCTGTCGCACCAAAATCAACAATAAATCTGCCAATTGTTTCTGCATCAAAGGATTTATCTGCACTTCTTGCGTATTTAACAACTTTTTTGTTGCCAAGTTTATCCACAGCTGTAATTATAATTTTGGTGTTGTTTTTATTTGGAGTTACATTAATTTTCCATTTTTTTCTGTCTAAATTTTTGATAACTTCAATCGTAACTTCTTCTTCCGAAGCACCATCTTTTGATTTACCTTTAACTTTAGTGTCTTTAGGTTTTTCTTCATTTTTAGATTCTTCATCTTTTTTTGGTGCAGGTTTAGATTCTTCATCTTTTTTTGGTGCAGGTTTAGGTTCTTCACCTTTGCTTGATGCAGATTTATCTGATTCAATAACACTGAATTCCATTTCAGTTGCAGTGATTAATGATGAATTTTCATTAAACAATTGTTGTGCAAATGCTTCTACAATTGCGTTTGGAGTGTATAATTGTTCAATTTTCTTTGCACCGAAGATTTTATTTCTTGTTTTAATTTGGTCGTGTAATGTTTTACCAACTTCAATATTGCCTTTTCCGTACAATAAATCCATAATTACATTGCTCTTTACAAAAAGGTCAATAATATCAGATTTATATCTTTTGTCTTTTGCATAAACTGCACTTGCAATTTTAAAGGATTCTTCAACAAATTCACCAACCAACCAACTGCTGAGTGATTCACGCAAAGCTTTATCTTTTGCTCTTGGATTTGGTATTTTGTATAATTTTTCTGTAAGTTTTATTACGTTTACAAGATGTTTTCTAGAACGATTTCTATGCGTATAGCGTTTACATGCGCCCATCACAAGATTATCTTTTGAATTTTCTGTAATGAATTTTTCAATTTCTTTTCCAATTGGAAGGTAGTATAAATCTTGTGCTGATGAAATTGATTTAATTGAGAAATTGTTTAAATTGTTTTTTGTGCTTGTTTTATGATTATTTCTTAAACCTTTTATTAAAGCAACAACTGATATACCAAGAAGTGCAGCAAGGGCTACATATACTGCATAACTTGAAGCCTTATTCAAAATTTGTATGTTGCTTGCTTCATCTGAGATGAGTGTCCCCAAAAATTCATCGCCGGCTTCTGCTTTCATGGTGGCTCTTGTTGCGAAGGCTGTAATTGCACCTGCACCTGCACCACTTCCAATACTAAAAACTAATGCTCCAATTATAGAGACTAATAAACGGTTCGCAATAGGGTGTCTGTTACTAATTTTAGGTGAATAAGCACCTTCAAGTAAGTAATATCTGCACATTTCTTTGCATTTTTCATAATCTCCACCAAAGATTTGTACGTTAGAGAATCCTGCAGACAAGCAGAAGCCAGTAACGATATCTTTAGCTTCATCTTCATTTTCAAAATGTGTACGGTTTGCATATAAGAAATCAATAACACTTTCAACTTGTGCACTTTGTTTTTGAATATCAGTTAAATTGCTAAAAATTGCAGTGTAACTTTGTTCGCCACCAAGAATCTTTTCTGTGTTAAAGTTTTTGGTTTTAAAATTGTAAGTATTGTCTTTGGCAATAAAAATTTGTTCAACAGTTTCATAGTATTTGTTGAATTTTTCTCTATCTGACCTTTCAGTGTTAACTTTAAGTACGTAATTGCCATCTTCCTTAACAAGTAATTTTTTACGTCTGCAATAATCTGAAAAAGACTCATGTTTTGCAACAACATCTTTATCTGCAAAATAATCATTAATAATAGGTGTAAGATTTGCTAAATCACATATTCCTTTATTAGCCATAATTGCCCCCTTAATATCAAATACGAGAATAGTATAAACCCCATATGCCAATTTGTCAATACCAAATTTAAAAAAAGATATAATTTACTTTTATCACACAAAAACAAAAAAGTGTCATAAATATGACACTTAATGTTTAAAATTTTATTTTGTTTTGCATAAAAGCCACAACTTCATCAATAGATAGATTTGTGGAATCCACAATTATTGCACCTGTTGGAACAACAAGTGGACTGATTTTTTTGTGCATATCAAATTCATCACGTGCAAGAATTTGTGCTTCAATTTCCTGCAAGGTTACAAAGTTTCCTTTTGCTTGTTCTTCCAAAAAACGTCTTTTGGCACGTTCGTGTGCACTGCAATCCAAGTAGAACTTAAATTCTGCGTTAGGGAACACAACACTTCCAATGTCTCTTCCGTCAATAATTGCATTATTTTTTGCAACAAAATTGCGTTGGCAATCATCAACAAGTTTTCTGGAAACAGGGTTGGCGCTAACTAAAGATGAAAGTTGGCTAATTTCATTATCCCTTAACCTGCTTGTTACGTCCACAGTGTTTACGTAAACATGTTGCACGTCGTCCACAAACTTTGTTTCAAGTTTAAGCCCTGCAATGTAACAGTCTGAAGCAGTTTCTGCCGTCAAACCATGTTCGTTTAAGTAAACTGCAATGCCACGGTAGAGTGCACCAGAATTGAAATGAACAAATCCAAGTTTTTTTGCAAGGATATCTGCCACTGTGGATTTGCCACTGCTTGCTGGACCGTCAATTGAAATAATCATTAAAACCTCGCTTTGCTTTTTAATTTACGTTCAATTCTAATAAGTTGATTGTATTTTGCAACACGGTCTGTTCTTGAAATTGAACCAGATTTAATTTGACCTGCTTCAGTTGCAACAGAAAGGTCTGCTATAAATGTATCTTCTGTTTCGCCACTTCTGTGTGAAATTATTGTGTTGTATTTGTGTCTTTTGGCAATACGGATTGTTTCCAAAGTCTCTGTAAGTGTGCCAATTTGATTAAGTTTAATCAAAATTGCGTTTGCAACACCTTTTTTGATGCCTTCTTTTAAGATTTTTGGATTGGTTACAAACACGTCATCGCCAACAATTTGTATCTTTTTGCCAAGACGAGCAGTAATTTTTGCCCAACCGTCCCAATCATTTTCTCCAAGTGGGTCTTCAATGGAAATGATAGGGTAGTTTTTAATAAGTTTTTCGTACCAAGCAATCATTTGTGTGGTTGTCAAACTACCTTCGCCACTTTTTACAAGGTCGTATTTTTTTGTTTTTGCATTGTAAAATTCACTTGCAGCAACGTCCATTGCAATTGCAATGTCTTTGCCTGGAACATAGCCTGCATTTTCAATTGCTTTTACAATTGCTTGCAAAGGTTGTTCGTTGTTCTTAAAGTTTGGTGCAAAACCACCTTCATCACCAACGGCTGTTTGGTAACCCATGCCTTTAAGCACTTTTTTAAGTTCCATGAATGTTTCACTTGCCCATTGCATTGCCTCTGCAAAAGTTTTTGCACCATGTGGCACAATCATAAATTCTTGGAAATCAACGTTGCTATCTGCGTGTGCACCACCATTAATAACGTTCATCATTGGGGTAGGAAGCAATGTACCTTTGCCAAGAGTTTTATAAAGGTCTTTGCCTTTGTTTACAGCATTTGCTCTTGCACATGCCAAACTTACAGAAAGCATTGCATTTGCACCCAAATTTGTTTTAAATTCTGTGCCATCAAGTTTAAGCATTGCCTTATCAATTTCTTCTTGATTTTCAACATGCATGCCAACAATGTGCTTTGCAATGATTTTGTTTACATTGTTAACTGCTTTTAAAACACCCTTTCCATGGAAACGTTTTTCTCCGTCCCTTAATTCAAGTGCTTCACGTTCGCCTGTTGATGCACCACTTGGCACCATTGCTGTTGCCTTAACACCGTTATTTAATGTAACTTCGCACTCCACGGTTGGATTGCCACGGCTGTCAATAACTTCGTAAGCTTCAATATGTTTAATTTTCATAATTTTCCTCCATGGCTTATTTTATCACACAACCAAAAAAATTAGAAATGTTTTTAACACAAAAATGTTTCCTAAAGCAAAAAAATTTGATATAATAAAAACATGGAAATAAAAACATTTAAACTAAAGTCCAAAACAAACAGCAATGTTTTTGAAGTGGAGACTTCAAAAGGCATTTTTATGCTTTACGCAGACGTTATGGTTAAATGCAAAATTTCCAAAGGCGAAATTGATGATGAAAGTTTTGCTTTGGCTGTTAAAGAGAGTGCAGTGCTTATTGCAACTGACTTGGCAGTTAAGTATTTAACATCTGCCATAAAAACCGAAAAGCAACTTAAAGATTATCTTTTTAAAAAGGGTTATGATTCCGAAACAATTTGCAAAGTTATTGAAAAACTTAAAAGGTATAACCTTTTAGATGACAAAAACTTTTCAGTAAATTACATAAAATGCAATCCAAAATTTAGTGCAAATAAACTTAAGCAGAAGTTAAGTGGTTTTGGTGTTAAAAAGGAAGTTTATTTGCCATTGTTTGAAGATTTTGATGATACGGAAATTTGTTACACCACAGCACAAAAGTTTTTAAAAAATAAAGTGGTGGATAAAAAAACAACCGAAAAACTTGTGCGTCACTTAACAAACAAGGGCTTTAACTTTGGCACAATAAAAACAATTTTAAACAGATTAAAAATTGAAAGTGAGGATATTTAAAATGATTGGTGTAGATATTGAAAAAATAAGCAGATTTGACCATTGGAGCGAAGAAGGTTTTAAACGTGTGTTTAGTCCAGCAGAGATTGAATATGCAAGGCAATTTGGCAATAGTTTGGAACATTTTTGTGGATTTTTCTGCGTAAAAGAAGCCTTTGTAAAAGCCTTGGATAACCCTGGCATTGTGTACAGCCAAATTGAAGTTTTACACACAGAAAGTGGCATGCCATATATTAACAGGACACCATACATAAATGCACTTTTAAAAGAGCGCTTTTGCAACAAACTTGAAATTAGCATTTCTCATTGCAAAGAGTATGCCTGTGCAACCGTTTTGGTGGAATAATATAATATTTTGATTAATTTTAATATTGCTATTGAAAATTTAAAAATGTATGATATAATTGCTTTATAGATAAAGGAGAAGTGAAGATATGTCAATGTTAACAAAGATGTTGAATTATAACAGATTTATAAACAAGTATAAAAGTCGCATCTCAGATATACCATCTTTAGATGCTGTTGCAAAACAGTATGTTGTTAACAGAAAAGACTTCAATTTTTACGATGACAAAGTGGCTTATGCATTTATGACAAGCCTTGCAGAAGTGCCTGATGAGACATTTGAATTTCCAAGTGCCACAATCCGTAAAACCCTGCCAAAAGATGGAGCAATTTATACAGATTACAGCAATCACAGTTTTGTTCAGTTTAATAACAAGCACAAAGTGAGAACTCCAAATGAAGAACAATGCAAACTGTGGGTTAACACTTCCCTTGGCCATGTTGGAGAAGTTGCCTTATTGCTTGCAGAGTTTATCAATAAAAGTTATGAAAAATCAACCACAAAAAATAAAAATTTAACCACATTTTTTAAAACGACCTATAACAAGCAAAGAAATGATACAATAACAATTTACACAACTTATAAAGAAGCAGATGCAATTGTAAGTTTTTTGGTAAAATTAAAGCAAGAACATGAAGAATTGTTTGATGCAGAAGTGCTTGCAAATCCTTTGGTTATGAAAATTGATGAATTTATTTCCTATGCCGATGTTGCACATTGTGTATCATTCCCATTGTCAATTGCAGATATGTTTGTTTATGTCAATGAACATAAAGGGTTTGACGAACTTAGCACAGGCGAACAAATTGCCTATGCAAAAAGTTTGATGATTGATTACATGCTACATATGTTAAAAACAGGCCGTTGCAATGATGATTTGCTTGTTAACATTAAAAATTTGGGCATAAGGCGTATAAACGGCAAAAATGCTTCACAATTAACCAAAAAAGAGATTTTGGTATTAAGTAAAGAATTAAGTGAAGAAAAAGAAAAAATTATTCAACAAACAAAAATTAATTTGTAGCATAAAAAATGAAGGCGATTTGCCTTCATTTTTGTTATCTTTTTAAACTGATTGTAACTTGTTCGTCCCCAATTTCCACAGTTTCTGTGTATTCTGGGTTAGCAACAGTTCCAATTTCTTTTGCCAACAATTCGGCTTTTATTTTTTCTGCATATTTTGTTAAAATTTCAGTTAAATCTTCGCCTGATGTTTCAAATTGAATATAAATTCTATCTTCAACATTAAAGTTGGCAGTTTTACGCATAACTTGCGCTGCACGGATAAGTTCACGTGCAAGGCCTTCAAGCATCAATTCACGGTTGATTGTAACATCCAAAACAACTGAAATGTCATTTTCGTTTGCAATAACAAATTCTTGCTTTGGTTTTGTGCAAAGGGTAAACAAATCTGCACCCAAGTTTTCAAAGCCTGCAACGTCAACACTGCCTGCTTTAAAGTCAGCAACCATTGCGTCCATTGCTTCCTTGCTTGCATTTGTTAAAGCATTTTTAACTTTTTGCACATCACCTTTAAGCACTGCGCCAGCTTTGCGGAAATCCAAATTTAAAAATTCATCATTGAAAATTGAATTATCATGTTCCATAACAACATTTTTGATGTTAAGTTCACTTTCAATAATATCACGGTAAATTTCCACTGCATAAGCAACATCTTTGTTACCGTTTACGTACATTGTTTTAAGTGGTTGTTTAACTTTAATTTGATTTTCGTTTCTTAATTTGCTTGCCATGGTAAAGATTTGGCGAACAACGTCTGTCTTTTTGGTTAAACCTGTATCTTTAACCTTAAATTCAGCCACATTAAATCCGTTTAATGCAACACTTTCTGTGGCAGATTTATCAAGTTGTCTTACTGCATTTTGCCACAAGTATTCACTTAAGAAAGGAATGATTGGGAACATGCACATACAGATATTTTTTATTGCATAATTCAAGCAGAAGTAAGCATTTGTTGTGTCAAGGTTATTTTCACTCTTATAAAATCTTCTTCTGTTGTTGCGAATATACCAATTTGTGAGTTCGTCAACAAGCACTTCAAAATCTTTGCTTACACCACCAAAATCTTGACAAGAGTAGCAGTTATATGCATTTTGTGTGAATTCGTTTACACGGTTAATAAGCCATTTATCCATAAAGGTTAAATTTGCTTCATCTGGAACAAAGCCTGTCAAATCTGGGTTATCAATGCATGCATAAGTGTTCAAGAATACATATGCGTTCCACAATCCCAACAATTTACGTTTAACTTCATCACATGTATCACGCCCAAATTTAACGTCGTTAATAAGTGGAGTTGCAACAAAGTTATAACGGATAATATCAGCACCGATGGAAGCAAATGCTTCGTCCAAAGGAATGTTATTTGGGCTAGATTTGGAAAGTTTTTTGCCATCTTGTGCAAGCAACATTGGAGTTGAAGAAATTTTCTTATATGGTGCTTTGCCTGTAAGCACAACACTCATAACAAGCAAAGAGTAGAACCACAAACGAACTTGTTCTTTACCTTCAATTACGCAATTTGCAGGGAAGTTCTTTTCAAAGAAATCTTTATCTGTAAAGAATTTGTTTGTTGAATATGGTGTTATGCCAGCATCAAGCCAACAATCGCCAACATCTTTAATACTTTCCACTTTGTTTCCACAATGTGGACAAGTGATTTTAACATTATCAATATATGGTCTGTGCAAATGTGGAAGAGCATCAACTTCTTTTTCTGTTGCCAATTTTTTAAATTCTTCTAAACTGCCAACAACAGTTAATTTACCACAATGTTTGCAAGGGTAGAATGGCAAAGGTAAACCATAGTAACGGGAACGTGAAATTGCCCAATCACCCATGTGTTCAAGCCAATCCAACATACGTTTTTTCATAAAGTCTGGTTGGAATTCCACATCATCAATTGCATTTATGAGTTGTGGACGCAATTCGTCCATTTTAATAACCCATTGGTCAACCAAACGGAATAACAATGGATGTTTACATCTCCAACAATGTGGGTAACTGTGTGTATAATTGTGTGTATAGTAAAGTTTGCCTTTTTCTTTCATAAGGCCAAACACAAAATCTCTTAATTCGTCTGTGTTTGCATTACGTCCTGCAAAAATGCCAAAGTCATCATAGTAAATTCCGGCTTCGTCAATTGGACAAACTTGTGGCAAATTCAAACTTTTGCCAAGTTCAAAGTCGGCATCACCACAACCTGGGGCAATGTGCACTGCACCTGTACCTTCGGTTGCATCAACCAAATCCCAAGCAACAATTTTATGTTCAAAATTTTGTTGTTTCAGTTCTGGGAAGCATGTATCGTAACTTAAACCAACAAGTTCACTTCCCTTAATTGTTTTTACAACTTCAACTGCATCATCTTTAAGCACTTTTGTAAGTTTACTGCAAACTATGATGTTACGTTTTTGAGATTTTACTTTTACAACAGAATAATCAAATTCTGGGTTAACAGCAATTGCAACGTTGGCAGTTAAAGTCCATGGAGTGGTTGTCCAAACAAGCATATCATTTTCTGTGCCTAAAATTGGGCATTTAAAGAAGATTGCTTGGCAAGTTACATCTTTATATGCGTCTTGGTCAGTCATTTCATGGTCTGAAATGCTTGTTCCACATCTTGTGCACCAACGCATTATTCTGTGGCTGTTTGTAACCCAACCTTTTTCATCACATTTCTTTAAGAAATGCCAAATTGAAGTTATGTTTTCTTCACTGTTTGTGTAGTAACTATTATCCCAATTCATCCATTGTCCAAGACGGATTGAAGATTTTGTTTGAGAAGCAGAGTATTTATCAACAGTTTTCATGCACTTATCAACAAATTTATCAATGCCATATTGTTCAATTTCTTTTTTGCTATCCAATCCCAATTCACGTTCAACACGCAATTCAACAGGAAGACCGTGTGCGTCAAAACCATTTTGATAGTGTTGGTCGTTTCCACAAAGGGCAGCAAATTTAATCATGGCATCTTTAAAAGTTCTGCCATAAGCATGGTGTAAACCCATATCATAATTGGCTGTTATTGGGCCATCAAGGGTGGCAAAATATTTACCTGTTGCCTTATTTTTAGTTTTTAATTTTTCAAAAATAGAGTTGTCTTGCCAAAATTTCAAGACACCTTCTTCCATTTTAACGTAATCTAAATTTCCTTGTTCTTTTTGCATAAAATTTCTCCGTAAGTTAATAAATTTTAATATTATAAATTATATTAATAGCAAATTTGTTTGTCAACTGATTAAATCTGCCAATTAATTGGCTCAACATTGTGTTCGGTTAAATATTTGTTTGCCGAACTAAAATGTTTGCAACCAAAAAACCCGTTGTAAGCAGAAAATGGGCTAGGGTGAGCCGCTTGCAAAATTAAGTGGTTTGGGTTTGTAAGTAGTGGCAAAAACCCTTTTGCATGATTGCCCCAAAGCATAAACACAATTGGTTGGTTTTGTTCGTTTAAAATCTTAATTATTTCACGTGTAAATGTGTGCCATAATTCGTTGCTGTGACTTGCTGGCATATGTTCAACAACAGTTAAACTTGTGTTCAAAAGCAAAACGCCTTGTTCTGCCCAAGGTGTTAAATCGGTTGAAGAGGACATGGTAAGGTGCAAATCATCATTAATTTCCTTAAAAATATTTTTCAAACTTGGTTGTGGAGTGCCATTGTGACAAGAAAATGCCAAACCATCTGCTTGTCCAGCAGTGTGGTAAGGGTCTTGCCCAATAATAACCACTTTAACTTTGTTTAAATCCACAAGGTTTAAAGCATTAAAAATTTTCTCTTTTGGTGGAAAAATTGTTTTGGTTGCATATTCCTGTTCCAACCAACCAAAAAGTTGCTGTTTATATTCCACATTAAACCTTGGTTTAAGTGCCTTGCTCCATGTATCCAACAAAACGTATTTCATGTTAAGAATTTTAGCACAAAATTTGCCTTGTGGCAAGTTAAATTAAACCACAATGTTTTCTTTTAAATTTTTAAGGAAAAATTCTGCCTTTTCTTTATCCTTATGTTCCACCAAAACACGTAAAACAGGTTCTGTGCCACTTGGCCTTATAACAATTCTTGCACCTTGTCTTTCAAAATAATCAACAAGGGCATTAAGTTCTTTTGTCATTTCAAACTTTTTTGTTAGTTGCAAGTTGTCTTTTACAATACAAAATTCCTTATATTCGTTAAGCAGAGCAGAAATATTTTGTTTTGTGGAAGATAATATGTTAAGCAAAATTATTCCGGTTAAAACACCGTCGCCTGTGTTTGTGTAACGTTTTAAAATTATGTGGCCAGATTCTTCGCCACCAAGTGGGTAAGAGTTGTTTTGCATGGCTGTTACAATATTTTTGTCTCCAACTGCACAACGCAAGAAATCAATGCCCAACTTTTCAAGTGCGTTTTTAAGGCCAGAATTGGAATTTGTTGTGCCAACAACTGTGTCGCCAGCATGCAAATAATGTTTTGCCAAAATATATAATATTTTGTCTCCGTCAATAATGTCACCAAATTCGTCAACAAACAAAATTCGGTCGGCGTCGCCATCAACTGCAAAACCAACCATTTTGTTTTGTTTGCACATAAGACGCAATTTTTCAATGTGGGTGCAACCAGCATTTTCATTTATGTTGTTTCCATTTGCTTGCACGTTTATGAGTCTTGTTCTTGCAAAAACGTGTTTAATAATTTCACTTGCGCCACCATTTGCGCCGTCAATTATGCAGTTTGGTTTAACTGTAAGCAAATTTTTTAGCATATTAACATAATCCAACTTCAAGTTTTTGCTATCAATTGGGTTTTTATATTCGGGTTTTTGCTTTAAAGGTGGTTTATCAATAAATGATTCAAAAATTTCTTCTTCTGTATCGGTTATTTTTGTGCCAAGGTTGTTAAAAAATTTTATTCCGTTGTATTCCTTGCTGTTGTGTGAAGCAGAAATCATAATTGAAAGTGGAAAATTCCATTTTTTGCCAACAAAAGCAAGGCAAGGGCTACTGCACATTCCAAGATGGTGCACTTCAAAACCATACCTGCACAAAACAGAGCACAGCGCACTTTCTATGTATCCACTGCTTAAACGTGAATCATTGCCAATCAAAATTTGTTTTTTCCATTTTTGTTTGTTATAAAAACGTACAATGCCGTAAGCAATTTTTGTCAAAAACCGTGGTGTAAAAATTTCTTCTGCTTTGCCACGAATTCCATCAGTTCCAAAATATTTCATAACACTACATATTAGAAATTTAAGTTTTTTGTTAAAAAAGACGCATTTTTTTGCACTTTTTATTAAAATTTTTGCAAATTATGTCTAAAACAAAAGTGTTTTAAATTTTACTTGCTTTTTGCCTTGTATAAATTTATAATAAAAATATGATGAATTATATTTTGCCAGCATCAGGCTTTACAATATTTGGTTTGGAAATTAAGTTTTACGGCGTAATTATGGCTCTTTCCATGCTTGCTGGCATAATTGTTGCTTGCATTTTGGCAAAGAAAAAGTTAATTAAAAGCGATGATATTTTGCTTTTGGCACTTATTGTTTTGCCTTTTTCAGTGATTGGTGCAAGGGCATATTATTGCATATTTTATAATCACATTTATTCCTTCCAAGAATTCTTTAACATTCGTCAAGGTGGCATGGCCATTTACGGTGGTGTAATTGGTGGTTTTTTGGGCATGATTTTGTTTTGCCTTATTAAAAAGAACTTTAAAGCACTTGGCACAATTTGTGATATTGTTGTTCCATGCTTAATTTTGGGGCAAGCAATGGGCAGATGGGGTAATTTCTTCAATCAAGAGGCGTATGGCAACCTTATAACAAACCCAAATTTTCAATGGTTCCCATTTGGCGTTTATATTGAAAGCAGTAACTTTACAGCCGAAGCATCACAACAAATTGCTGCAGCAGGCATGAGTGGAGTTGCAGGTGCATGGTTTAATGCAACTTTCTTTTATGAAAGCATGTGGAATTTTGCTGGTTTTGCTTTGCTTTTGGTGGTATTTTATAAAACAAAACTTACACTTACAACAACGGGTGCTTATCTTACATGGTATGGCCTTGGAAGAATGCTTATTGAAGGTATGAGAACCGATTCTTTGTATGTTGGCTCAACAAATATTAGAGTTTCTCAACTTTTAAGTTGCATTTTGTTGGTTGTTGGTGTTACAATACTTGTTGTAAACATAATAAGAAGGGTAAAAAAGCGTAATGACTAGGAAATCAAAAATCTTATATTGGACATTGTTGATAGTAAACTTGGTTTGCTTTATTTTGGATTTGTTGCCAATTCCACTTTCTTTTTCATTTTTCAATTTTAGTTTTGGCACATCACTTATGTTAATTGGTTTGTTGCTTGTAACACGTGCAGTAACCTTAAAACTTGATAGCAGTATGTTTTTGGGTTGGGTTTTCTTCTTCTGTGGTGGCTTAAATTTGTTTACACATATTTACAGACTTGCAGGTGGAATAGATTTAACCGTGCAAACAATTCCTTATTATTTGTTTGGACTTTCTGTTGCAAGTTTGATTACTGCAATTTACTTTAAAGATAAAACGCAGGCCAAATTATGCGTGTTGTTTTTAGGTTTTGGTTTCTTTACACTTATGTTTGTAAGGGAAATTATTCCACTTTGGTTGTTTATAGTGCTTATGTGCGTATGGTTTGTTGCTTACTTTGTTGTAAACATAATCTTGCACAAGAAAAAAGGGAGGAACATAAATGGATAAAAATTTAGATTCACAAAAAGTTGCCGACCTTCAAAAACAGATTACTGAACTTAACAAAACCATTGCAAAACAAAATGCAATAATTGAAGATTACAAGCAAAAAGAACAATCCATTTCAAGTGCAATCATTTCCAGCATGGAACATGCCAATCAACTTGAAGCAAGCAGACGTAAATTGTATGCACTTGATATTCAACGCAGTAGGTTGATGTACTTGCGCATGGAACAGATTATTAATGAACTTTATGTAAAGTACCCAGAACTTAAAAAGGATAATCACTTAAAGGATATGTCTGAAAAGTTTAAAACCCTTGTATATGACGGCTTAAACACAAAAGAAATGGGCGAAAACATCTCGTTTGACGTTAAAACACCTGTTGTTGATGACCCAATTAAAAAGTTGTTGCACAACATTATTGATTGTTATTCCAAAAAGGACGAAGCGCAACCTGCAGTTGCACCTGTTGCTAAAAAAGCAACTGACCCAACAGCAGATTTATTAAACACAACAAGCGAAAGTGGTTTCAGTTTTGCCGAAGCACTTAACCCAACCATGGGGCTTGAGGAAATTTTAAAGGCTTTTAACCTTAATGATGACGATAAAAACAAAAAATAGAAAAAAGAAGGCACAATTGCCTTCTTTTTTTGTTAACTAAATGTTGCTTTCAATTACATCAACGTCTGCTTCTTGTGCTTCAACAAGTGAGTAATCTTTATGATGACGTTTAGTTTTTTTATCATTATTAAGTTTGATGCTTTTTTCTTTTGATAATTTTTTTGACTTTATCTTTTCTTCGTCCATAATATGCTCCTAAGTGATTATATTATATGAATGCGAACTTGCTTTGTCAACATTTATTTAACAAATTTTTCGACATTTTTCATATTTTTAAAAACTTAACCAAAATTTTGGCATAAACCGTGCGTTTCAAACATAAGTTAGTGTAAGTTGGAGGAAAAAATGGACAAAAATTACAACATCTATTCGGATATTGCAGAACGTACCAATGGAGACGTTTACATTGGAGTTGTGGGGCCGGTTAGATGTGGAAAATCTACCTTTATTCAAAAATTTATGCAAAATTTTGTGTTGGATAACATAACCAACAAGCATGATAAGGAACGTGCAACAGACGAATTGCCTGAAGCATGTGATGGTGCAATGGTTATGACCACCAAACCACAATTTGTGCCAGCACAAGCAGTTAGGGTTAAAGTTGGCAGCGCAAATATGTCTGTCAGATTTATAGATTCGGTTGGTTACATGGTTGATGGTGCACTTGGTGCGTACGATGGCAACACACCACGTTTGGTTAAAACACCTTGGAGTGCAGAAGAAATCCCGTTCACACAAGCAGCAGCGCTTGGAACAGAAAAAGTGATAAGTAACCATTCCACAATTGCAGTGGTTATGACAACAGACGGCAGTTTCAGTGCAATTCCACGTGCAAGTTATGTTGAAGCAGAAAAGCAAGCCATAGAACAGGTTAAACAAACCAATAAGCCTTTTGTTGTTGTGCTTAATTCCAGCATTCCAGAATCCGTTTCAACAAAAGAATTGGCAGGCAAGTTGGCACAAGATTATGGTGTAAGTGTAATACCAATGAATGTAAATGAATTAAAAAAGGAAGATATAGATAATATTATGACAGAAGTGTTAAAAGAATTTCCACTTGAAGTGGTAAACATCAAAATGCCAAGATGGCTTAAACCACTGCCAAAAGATAACCAAACAATTGCAGAAATTTTAACAGAAATTGACAGTGCCATTGAAAACGTGAACAAAATTGGAGAATATCCTTCAAACAAAGTTTTGTTTGAAAACAGCAATAATTTCGAGCCAATTTTAAATTCAACTGTGGAACTTAATTCTGGTGCTGTAACATTTGAAATTGTGCCAAAAGAAGGGCTGTTTTATAAGGTTATAAGTGAGCAGTGTGGAAAAGAAATTAAAGATGATTATGAACTTATAAATTCACTTAAAGATTTAACTTATGCAAAGCAAAAGTTTGATAAGTTAAGTGAGGCCTTAAATCAAGCAGAACAAACAGGTTATGGCATTGTAATTCCAAGTGCAGAAGAGATGGAACTTAAAGAACCAGAAATTGTGCATCAAGGTGGCAAATGTGGCGTTAAACTTAAAGCTCAAGCTCCAAGTTTGCATATCATGAAAGTTAATGTGGAAACAGAAGTTAGCCCAATTATGGGTGGTTACGAGCAAGAAGATTTGGCAAAATATCTTTTGGAAGAATTTGAAAATAATCCACAAGGCATTTGGCAAACCAACATGTTTGGTAAATCACTTGAAAGTTTGGTTGGCGATGGTTTAAATGCAAAACTTACCACCATGCCACAAAAATTACAAGAAAAAATGCGCAAAACCATTTCTCGCATTGTCAATGAAGGAAAAGGTGGAGTGCTTTGCATATTGCTTTAACAAAAAAAGGAACTTCAACAAACATTGGAGTTCTTCTTTTTATAAAATATGCTTAAAAATGTTTGTATTAAAATTTTTTATGTGCTAAAATATCATTATCAATAAAAGGGGATAATTATGGAAGCAGTATTAAATTTTATTTCAACAAATTGGTGGTGGGTTGTTATTGCTCTCGCTGTAATAATTGCTGTTCTTGTTGTTGTTCTTATTATCGTTGATAATAAAGATAAAAAATTCCAAGAACGTTTTGCAGACGAAGTTTTAACAGAAAACACTGCCGAAGAACCTGCAAAGGTTGAAGTTGCAGAAGTTGCAGAAAAACCTGCAAAGGCACCTGCAAAAAAGGCTCCTGCAAAGAAAACAGCAAGCAAGCCAGCAACAAAAAAGGCACCTGCAAAGAAAACAGCAAGCAAGCCAGCAACAAAAAAGGCTCCTGCAAAGAAAACAGCAAGCAAGCCAGCAACAAAAAAGGCACC